>JAJFIE010000026.1 GCA_021775275.1 Rhodospirillales bacterium
GCCCTACTGTTTAATGGGCGGGCGATTTACATCGTATGATTTTGGCCTTGTTTTGTTTTTTATTTTGACCAGTTTGTCATTTTTGTAATGGGTGTGCTAACGTTCACGTGAACACGGGAAAAAGAGCTTCACAGGTGGAAATTATAATCCACCGAAAGAAAGGCTCAAAAATTTCGGGGCGGTCAGCAAGATTGCTCCCAGAAGAGGCAAGGGAGATACATGTCGGATATTACTGATCCGCTGGTGCGGTTTATTGAGGTTCAGAAGAGTTATGATGGCGAAACCCTCGTCGTCAAAAATCTCAACCTCGATATCGAAAAGGGCGAGTTTGTCACCATGCTCGGCCCGTCTGGCTCTGGAAAAACAACGTGCCTGATGATGTTGGCCGGGTTTGAGCCCGCAACACACGGGGAAATCACGCTGGACAACAAGCCCATTAATAATGTTGCGCCCCACAAACGCGGTATTGGTATGGTTTTCCAGAACTATGCGCTGTTCCCCCACATGACCGTTGCAGAAAATCTGGCGTTTCCGCTAGAAGTTCGCAAGATGGACAAGTCGGAGATAGAGACCCGGGTCAAAAAGACCCTCGACATGGTCCAGCTTGGCCCCTTCGGTGATCGGCGTCCGGCTCAGATGTCCGGTGGTCAACAGCAACGTGTCGCCGTGGCGCGCGCCCTGGTGTTTGATCCCCAGTTGGTCCTGATGGATGAGCCGCTTGGCGCGCTCGATAAGCAACTGCGTGAACAGATGCAGTATGAAATCAAACATATCCATGAAAATCTGGGTGTGACTGTCGTCTACGTGACGCACGACCAGTCAGAAGCGCTGACCATGTCAAACCGTGTTGCGGTATTCGATGATGGCGTTATTCAGCAGTTGGCGCCGCCGGATGTTCTTTATGAAAAACCGGAGAATGCATTTGTTGCCCAGTTTATCGGCGAAAACAACAAGTTGCAGGGAACGGTCAAGGGCGTGAGCGGCGATACCGCAACGGTCGAACTGGACAGCGGCGAAACGGTGCAGGCTCTGTCGGTCAAAGTCGCAGGCATTGGTGAGCGCACGACCATGTCGCTCAGGCCTGAACGCGTTTTAATCGGCCAGGCGATCGAGAACTGCCCCAATGTATTCGATGCCAAGGTCGAAGAATTGATTTACCTCGGCGATCATATCCGAACCCGGGTAAATGTCTGTGGTCATGACGATTTCATCGTCAAAGTTCCAAATTCTTCGGATCACGCTTCCCTTGTGGAGGGTGAGACCGTGAAAGTGGGATGGGTTAATGAGGATTGTCGTGCCCTTGATGTTTACAAGGGTCTTTGATCTGGGCGAGTGCATGGTGGGAGTGACCATACACTAAGACAGGAATTGCCATCTGGTTACTAGAGGGTCGCCCCCTTCATGATGGTTTTAAGCGTCGCGTTTAGCGGCAATAGCAGAGAAAGCGCCAGACGTTGGTGCTATCAGGGAGAAATACAGTATGAAAAAGTCTATCAAATTTGCGTTGGCGGCCGGGGCATTAGCCTTTACCGCAGGCATGGGCAGTTCTGCCTATGCCGATATTGTCGTTACCTCCTGGGGTGGTGGTTATACAGCCAGCCAGCAGAAGGCATATGGCGAAAGCTGGGAAGCCAAGACCGGTAAAAAGATCAACTGGGAAAACTACAACGGTGGCCTCGGCGAAGTCCGGGCCATGGTCGAAGCGGGCAATGCAACCTGGGATATCGTCGATGTGTTGCCGGATCAGATCCGTACGGGTTGCGATGAAGGTCTTTTCGAAGAAATTCCTCGTGACATGTTTATTACGGCGGGGGGGGTATCCATCGAAGATGACATGATGGTTCCGTTACCGAATAATTGTGCAATTCCTCAGATTTTCTGGTCGTATATGGCCTTCTACAAAGAAGGAACCTATTCGGGTGAGCAACCGGATTCCATCGCCGATTTCTTCGATGTTGAGAAGTTTCCTGGCAAGCGTGGCATTCACACATGGGCCAATGCGTTAATCGAAATGGCGCTTTATGCTGACGGCGTCGCCATTGCCGATCTTTATGATGTCATGGACACGCCGGAAGGTATCGACCGTGCGTTCGCCAAACTCGACACTATCAAGGATAATGTCGTTTTCTGGTCATCAGGCGCCAAGCCGCTTGAACTGGTGACATCCGGTGAAGTCTCAATGTCTCTTGCATACAATGGCCGTGTCGGCGCAGCTATGCTTTCCGAAGGCGCTCCTTTCGTGCCGATCTGGGACGGTCAGGTTCTCGAAGAAGAATGGCTGGCTGTTATCAAAGGTTCCAAGAATAAGGATGAAGCCATTGATTTCGCCATACACGCTTCTGCTCCCGAGCAGCAGGCTGGTCAGGCCAAGTGGATCAACTATGGTCCCATGCGCAAATCCGGTCTCGCAATCATTGCCGCCAATGAGCCCTGGTACAACACGGGTGTGAATATCATGGAGCACATGCCGAACCGTGAAGAAGTCATGGCCGACTCCATTTTCGCCAACCCGGACTGGTGGGCTGATAACGGTTCTGAGATTTCTGAGCGCTTCACCGCGTGGATGGCTCAGTAACAAACCGTAACTGATACAGGATTTCGGGCCGGGTATGTTTTACCCGGTCCGGTATTCTGAATTTCTGGAATTTTACAAAAACCGGATCGGCAAAAGACCATGGCGACAGTGACAGCAGATCAGATTTTGACAGCGGATGGTACGCCTCTTAAGGACAGCCTTCGCAAATCACTTGTACGGAATAAATTGCGCGCTGTAGGGCTCGTCCTGCCGGCGCTTCTGTTCCTGGTCATTATGTTTATTGTCCCCATCGGCCAGTTATTGACGCGCAGCGTTGACGACCAACTGGTTAATGAATTTTTGCCTCGAACCTTTGCCGCTTTTCCCCAGTGGGATCAGAAAGATTTGCCCGGCGAGGAACTGTACGAGGCCATGTTCCTCGACATTACCAATGCCGATAAAACATTACTGGGTCGCGCTACCATTCGGATGAATTATGAATTGTCCGGATGGCGCAGTCTGGTGAAGAAGTCCAATCGTGAATTCAAGAAGATCAAAGCAGGGCCTTATAAAGAGGCCATGATTAAAGTCCACAAGAGATGGGGACAGATCAAATACTGGGAGTCACTGGGAGCCATGGTCGATGAGTACACCATGGGCTATTATCTGAATTCTTTTGATTTGCGTTACGACAGCAATAAGAACGTTATTGAGCAACCCGAGAATCGCCAGGTCTATAACCTGCTGTGGTGGCGAACGTTCATTGTCAGTCTCATGGTGACGTTCTTTTGTGTGCTTTTGGGATACCCCGTCGCCTATTTGCTGGCCACGCTGCCCCTGCGCATCAGCAACCTTTTAATGATTTGCGTATTGATGCCGTTCTGGACATCGCTACTGGTCCGTATTGTGGCCTGGATGATCATGTTGCAGCAGGAGGGTATCATAAACGATGCCTTTGTGGCCATCGGACTGGTCGACGATGAAAACCGACTGGCGATGATGTATAATTTTACCGGCACGATCATTGTAATGACACAAATTTTGCTGCCGTTCATGATTTTGCCCATGTATAGCGTCATGAAGGGTATTTCGCCCAATTACATGAAGGCCGCCCAAAATCTGGGCGCCGCTCCGTCCCTGGCATTCATTCGTGTTTACATTCCCCAGTCTCTCCCCGGTGTGGGCGCCGGCGTCATCCTCGTGTTTATCGTCGCCATCGGTTACTACATTACGCCGGAACTGGTCGGCGGTAAGGACGGTCGACTGATCGGAAACATGGTTGCCTATCACATGCAAACGTCGCTGAACTGGGGATTGGCAGCGGCCATG
>JAJFIE010000251.1 GCA_021775275.1 Rhodospirillales bacterium
TCTGGCGCGTATGGTGCGCGCTTCCATGCTGGAGGTCATGGGTGAAAATTACATCCGTTCGGCCCGCGCTTTTGGATTGAAGCCGGAAACCATCGTTTTTCGTTATGCATTGAAAGTCGCGATTTTGCCCACCATTACCTTGATCGGTATTGGCTTTGGCAGCCTGTTATCAGGCACTGTCTTTGCTGAAATCATCTTTGCGCGCCCCGGGGTCGGGAAAATCATCTATGACATGGTCCTGGCCCGCAACTTTCCCGTCGTGCAAGGCGCTGTACTGGTGACGATAGCCCTTTACGTCATCGTGACTCTCGTTTCTGATCTCATTGTTTCATGGCTGGATCCCCGTGTCCGAGATACCCTTTGATCATAGCAGCGCCGAAGGCGCGGGCTCGATAGAAGCCCCTGAGAAAGCCTATAGCATGAGGCGGGAAAAGCTGTTCCTGTTCATGCGCAACAGCATGGGTATGTTCGGCCTAATTCTGGTTATTCTTTTTTTCATAAGCGCAATTTTTGCGCCGGTGTTTGCAACACATGATCCATTTCAGATGGATATTCCACAACGTATGTCCGGGCCGACAGCAGATCATTGGGCAGGAACCGATCAACTGGGACGAGACACCTACACCCGTGTGCTTTATGGGGGGCGCGTTGCGTTGCAGGTTGCCGCCATCGGTGTTTCCATCTCGCTCGCCATTGGATTGCTGCTCGGTATGTTGGCGGGCTTCGGTCCCCGTTGGCTCGACAACATATTGCTGCTTCTGTTCGATGCCATCCGGTCTTTCCCGACGATTGTCCTTGCACTTGCCGCCGTCGCCTTGCTGGGACCAAGTTTGAATCTGGTGCTCGCAATCGTAATTATCACAAGCATACCCGGTTACGCCCGACTGGCGCGCACCAGTACATTCGCTCTCAAGAACACAGAGTTCATATTGGCCGAACAGTCCCTCGGCGCCCATCCAGCAAAGATCATCTGGCGACATATTATGCCCAATGTCATCGGCCCATTGTTAATTTTGGCTGCCATGGACGTGCCTGTAGTCGTAACCATTGAGGCAGGACTTTCTTTCCTGGGCCTCGGTGTGCTGCCGCCGACAGCCAGTTGGGGAACTATCCTGAACGAGGGATACCTTGTCATCCGCGACACCCCATGGCCCATTATTGCCGGCGGCATTCCGCTGGTGCTGACGACTCTCGGCTTCACCTTTCTTGGCGAGGCGCTGCGTGATGTTTTCGATCCGCGTCTTCGGAAGGGTCGCTGATCCATGGAAAACCTGCTCGAGATCAAGAACCTGAATGTAGATTTCAAGACGCCAAGAGGCCGTGTGCATGTATTGCGCAACGTAAGCTTTAACGCCCCAAACGGAGAGATCATCGGCGTCGTTGGTGAAAGTGGATCAGGCAAGAGCACCGTGATCTGGGCCATGACCCAGTTGCTGGCAGGGAACGGCGTAGTTGAAAGTGGCGAGATTCTGTTCAATGGCAAGAATGTCCTGAATTTATCGGAAAAGGAATTACAAGCCTTTCGAGGTGAGGAAGCTTCCATTGTTTTCCAGGATCCCATGACCTCGCAAATCCCAGTCTTGTCATACAGCCAGCAAATGACAGATATCGCTTACCGCCAAAAGCAGAAATCGATAGCGGAAAAAATAAAACACGCTATTGCCATGATGAACAGGGTCGGCATTCCTGATCCTGAACAGCGCATCAATCAATACCCGCACCAGTTCAGCGGAGGCATGCGTCAACGTGCCGGTATCGCCATGGCGTTACTCATGGATCCCTTGTTGCTGATTGGTGATGAACCCACTACGGCGCTTGACGTCACCATGGAGGCTCAGATCATTCACCTGCTGCGTGAATTACAGCAGGAAATCAAAGCCACGGTAATGATCGTATCACACAATCTGGGCCTGATTGCAGAATTGTGCGATCAGGTGGTCGTAATGTACGCCGGCGAGGTTATTGAGCAAGGCGATGTACGCCAAATTTTCAACAATGCCCAACACCCCTACACCCGGGCGCTGCTTGAATGCGACCCGGCACGGGTGTTGGAGCGAACCCGGTATCTGCCCACGATACCAGGTGATTTACCTGATCTGCACGTCTGGCCTATGGGGTGTATCTACGCACCACGCTGTGATTATGCGACCCGACGCTGTGAGCAGGAACGGCCAGCTTCTTTCGACATTGACCCCGGGCATGTGGCGAGTTGCCATTTGCTGGACCCGGATCATGACGCCAAAGGCGCAGCAGCAACTGTCGACCGATTGAAATCAAAAACCTCCGACTATGATGAAGCTGCCGCCGTTGAAGTTCAACTCGAAGGCGAGCCTCTTCTGAAGGTGAATCATCTACAGGTACGCTTCAAGACCATGGGAGCCATCAAGGCTAAACTGAAAGGCGTCGCGGATCCCTTCGTCGATGCCGTGCTGGATGTATCGCTGCATCTGCGCCGTGGCGAAACTCTGGGCCTGGTGGGCGAAAGTGGCTCAGGCAAGACTACGCTGGGCCGTGCAGTTCTTGGTCTGATACCGGCCCATGACGGCTCCGTGATCTTTGATGGCAAGGCTATCACTGGCCTGTCAGAAGCTACCTTGCGGGATCTGCGGCAGAATATGGCCATGATGTTCCAGGACCCGGTGGGATCGCTAAGCCCGCGCCAGACCGTGCAATCGCTTATCACCGAGCCCTTCGATCTGCATCGCAAGGGTGCCTATGATGCACACAAAGAGGCCCTGCGCCTGTGTGATATGGTCAATCTGCCGCACAGCTTCCTGAACCGATATCCGCACGAACTATCAGGCGGTCAGGCCCGGCGAGTCGGCGTTGCCCGCGCACTGGCGCTGGAACCACATTTGATCATCGCCGATGAACCCACGGCGGGACTGGATGTTTCCGTGCAGGGCGAGGTTTTAAATCTCATGCGTGATCTGCAAGGTCGTCAGGGACTGGCTTATCTGATCATCACCCACAACCTGCCCGTGGTGCGTCATATTTGTGACCGCTTGGCTATCATGTATCTGGGGCGCATCGTGGAACAAGGCGACGGAGAGGCAATTTTCACGAACCCCGCGCACCCTTATACGGAAGCGCTGGTGCATGGCATTCCCCAACCGGACCCCGACAAGCGTCGTGAACTGGTTTCCATTGAAGGTGAAGTGCCGAGCCTGACCAATCGACCCACAGGATGCGAATTCCATACCCGGTGTAAATATGCCCAGGACCGTTGCCGTGTGGAACGCCCTTTGGAACGGCAACTGTCTGATGGCCGTAGTGTGCAATGCCATTTTCCGCTGATCGACTAATTACAAATTAATTTCGGAGAATGCATGACCACCGAGATCGTTGATACTTTTCCCCAGACCATTCGCGAAGTGGAGTACGAGCGCATTCCACTATCCGATGGCACGCATCTGGCAACACGCTACTGGCTGCCAGAAGACGCCCTGGACCATCCTGTCCCTGCCATTTTGGAATACATTCCCTATTGCACTCGTGATGGCACGGCCGCTCGCGACGAGGCTATGCACCCCTATTTTGCCGGCCACGGATATGCGGCGGTACGGGTGGATATTCGCGGCAGCGGTGAATCCGAAGGTGTCCTGCTCGACGAATACCTGAAGCAGGAACAGGATGATGCCCTGGAAGTCATCGCCTGGATCGCCGATCAACCCTGGTGCGACGGAAACGTGGGCATGATGGGGAAATCCTGGGGTGGTTTCAATGGATTGCAGGTGGCTGCACGCCAGCCCCCCGCCCTTAAATGCATTATCACCGTCTTTTTCACCGATGATCGATATACCGATGATGTGCACTACATCGGTGGCTGTATGGCATTGGAGAACCCGGGGTGGGCTTTTGTCATGTTTCCCGCCATGGCGCGACCGCCGGATCCGGCACTGGTCGGCAATGCATGGCGCGACATGTGGTTCCAGCGTATGGAGGCGGTAACGCCATGGGTGATCCCTTGGGTCGAACATCAGCGCCGTGACGAATACTGGAAACATGGTTCGGTGTGCGAGGATTTCTCTCAAATCCAGATCCCTGTCTACGCCATAGGCGGATGGGCGGACCCCTACTCCAACCCGGTGCCACGGGTGCTGGCGGGGTTGGACGTTCCGCGCAAGGGATTGATCGGCCCGTGGGGTCATCAATATATGCATCAGGCCATGCCCGGCCCCAAGGCGGGTTTTATGGATGAAGCCATGCGTTGGTGGGACTACTGGCTAAAAGGCGCCGACACCGGAATTATGGATGAGCCGCAATACAGATTCTGGGTGCAAGACAGCGTGCAACCAAGCTCCTGCCATCATGACCGCCCCGGTTATTGGGCGACCGAACCCTGCTGGCCATCCGCCGATATCGGAGAAACGTGTCTGTATCTGAACGCGGGCAAACTGAATGAAGAAACACACACCGAGCAGGTTATTTTGGTTAATTCACCCCAAACCACCGGCCAATGCACGCCCTTCTTCGGCAATATGGGTGCTGGCGGGTCAGAGGATCCGCTCGACCAGCGTGCTGACGATGCGCTGTCTGCCTGCTTCGATGGCGAAATACTTGCCGACGATTTTGCTATTTTTGGTGCGTCGGTTGTTACCTTGGATGTGGCCTCAGATCAGCCAAATGCCTTTGTCTGCGTGCGTTTGAATGAAGTGTTACCTGATGGTGCATCTTTGCAGGTAACCTACGGCGTGTTGAACCTGACCCACCGAAACAGCCACGAGCACATTGCGCCGCTGGAACCGGGAAAGCGCTATCGGGTCATCGTCACCCTGAACGATATTGCGCACACCTTTGCCAAGGGAAGCCGCATTCGGATCGCCGTATCTACTGCCTTCTGGCCGGTGGCCTG
>JAJFIE010000252.1 GCA_021775275.1 Rhodospirillales bacterium
TGGTGGTGTTGTTTGGCGCATCCGTTATGTTGTCGTCCTCATTGACTCCCCCGGTCTATGAACAGGATACCACCGATGATGAGCAAGGCCGGGTGCGAATTCAGGGGCGTGATATTCCCGAAAACCAGGGTCCTCTCGTTCTGGATGATGGGCCGCTGATCGATTTTCGCGAGGAGATGCGGCGTTTTATCCAGAATATCTCGACCTATGCCCGTAGCATCCGTCCGGATTTTGCGGTTGTCGTTGAAAACGGTGGTCCGCTGACTATCAAAACGGATCCGGCGGATGAAACACTGATCATGCCGGCCAGTGGACTCACACGCTCAATTGACGGCATTCTTGCGGTTGGTCTTTTCCATGGCAGAAACGCGTTCGGCGCACCGCCAGCGGATGAAGACGGACTTAAGGCGCGCATCAAAATTCTTGAACGCGCGCGGCGCAATGGGATCGGCGTCTATGTGCTTGATCTGGCGGACGACCCCCTGAGCATTGACCGCGGTCAGGCTGAAAGTGAAGCGCTCGGTTTCGCCTATAACGCCATTCCGACAGATTCGGTGGAAACCGCGATCCTTGCCGATCACCCTGCCCGTCCTTTCAATGAAAGCCCGGCGAGTATTGTATCTTTACGGGACATCAGGAATTTTGCGGTGATTGGAAACTCGCCGACTTATGGTCGACAGGACGAGTTCGCCCTTCGCATGCACGCAACCAATTACGACATGCTGATTGTCGATGTGTTCCATGGGCGTACTCCGCTGACCAAGCAGGCGGTCGAGACATTGAAGTACAAACAGGTTGGCGCCAAGCGCATGGTGCTGGCGCGTGTCGATGTAGGGGTCATTGCCAGCTATCTGTATTACTGGAAAAACAATTGGCAGCCGGGTTCACCATCGTGGATTGGCGGTCCGCTGCACAACGACCCGGACCGGTATTACGCCAATTTCTGGCGACCCGAATGGCAACGCATCATCTATGGTGACACGGCGTCCTATATTTACGGTATCATCGACCAGGGATATGACGGCGTTGTTATCGCCGGTGCAGACATCTACGAAATCTATGAAGGGGGCGAGCGAGCGGAAGAACGTCTGGGTCAGTAAGTCCCATTCCCTGATCGCCACAAACAAAAAGCGACGCAAAAAAGCGTCGTCAGTGAGTTCCGCATGTCGTGGTGTGAACGTCCTGGACGACAAAACCATCATCCGGAGGAAAACGTTGAGCGATTAATTTCCGCGCTTCCTCTTCATCCTTGGCAATAACGTCCCGCAATTGAGTATCGGCCCATTGGTCATCAAAGAAACAATGACTTTGATTTTCTTTTACCAGTGCCCGAACTTCTTTGTTGTAGATGGCCACTTCGAACAACTGGTGGCCATTTTTAGGTTGTTGCAGCATTACGCTAACCTTCCCAAACTTGGTTCCTTAAAACCTTCCCCTGAGCGAATCGCCAGCATTTCTTTATTGATGCATTTCAACGTTTCAACCCTATGACGAAATTGTTAACACTGTATTTAAAGGTGTCAACGAAGGTATTGGCCAAATCATAAAAAACCCAGGTATTTGCAAAATACACAGGGAATTCAGGGGATATACGGGTAAATCGGGAGCAAGTATGGAAAATTCAGCGTGTTGAAAACACCTGAGTCCGAATCGATGAGGCCTATTGCTGCTCGACGGATTTTTCAGCAAGTCCTAGCAACGTATGCAGAAGGATGTTTGCGCCGGCCTCGATATGGGCGTCCTCGGTGAACTCCTGCACGTTGTGGCTGATCCCGCCGACACTGGGAACAAAGACCATACCGGTGGGACAGTTGGGGGCAAAAGCCTGAGCATCGTGCCCCGCCCCGCTCGGCATGCGCCGGACAGATTGTCCAAACGTCTCTGCGCATGAAACCACCAGATCAACAACTTCCGGATCAAAGGGTGTCGGATCATATCGCGCCAGAGATTTGATGGTGAGCGTCAATCCTTCCTGATCGGCGATGCCCCGGGCGGCGGCATCCAGTTGGTTTTCCGCCTGAATCAGGAGGTCGTTATCGGTATTGCGCACATCAATCGTGATGATGGCTTCTTTGGCGATGACATTCACCAGATTGGGTGTAAGGATGACGGTGCCCGCGGTAGCGACCTGATCACCCCCCATGTCCAGCGCCAATTTCCTGGCAAATACTGCCAGTTCACCGGCGGCGTATCCTGCATCATTGCGCAGTGACATAGGTGTCGTTCCGGCATGATTGGAAACACCGTGGAAGGTATATTCACGCCACGACAGCCCCTGCACCCCTTCCACCGCGCCGATGCCGATTTCTTCCTGTTCCAGGATGGGGCCTTGTTCAACATGCAGTTCGACGAAAGCACGCGCGTGGACAGAATTGGTCGCAACATCACCGGCATAACCAATCCGGTTGAGTTCTGCATGGAAAGTCACGCCGTCGCGGTCACGGGAACTCAGCATGCCGTCCAGTGGCAGATGCCCCTGATGGACCATGCTGCCCATCATGTCGGGCTGGAAGCGCACGCCTTCTTCGTTGGTGAAAAAACCCACCGCCATGGGACAGGGCGTTTCCACATCGGCATCGTTCAGGCATGCCATAATCTCCAGCCCCGCCAACACGCCCAATGCGCCATCATATCGCCCACCGGTTCCCACTGTATCAATGTGTGATCCGGTCAGGATCGCAGGGGTATCTACCCTGCCCTCACCGTCCGGGCGAACCCCGATCACGTTGCCGCCCTGATCAATGCTGACATGAAGTCCAAGTTCGCGCATCCACGAGACCACCAGATCACGACCGGCCTTGTCCTCGTCGGTCAGTGCCAGACGGCACACCCCGCCACCGTCGATGGCGCCAATTTGCGCAAGCTCGGCGATGCGATCCAAAAGGCGCTGACGGTTGATGCGGAGATTGCTGACTTCCATGGATCGCTATGCCATGACCTGTTCGGGCGTTCGGCCGACGATTTCCGCGTATAATGCGGGGTCCGTGGCGCCTTCCGTGCAGATGCACAGTACCCGGCTGTCCGCATCAAGCCCGAGGATTTCTTTTGCGTCACCATCATCGTTGATTGCAGCAATCAGGCCGGCGACACCGGCGCAACCGGATTCACCTGCGACCACGGGGGCGTCGCCGTTCACACCATCGGCCAGCGTGCGCATGGTGTCGGTAGCGGCTTCGTCGGGGATGGCGATGGTATCGTCAATGGTGCGCGCCAGCAGCTTCCACGCCAGCAACGAAAGTTCACCGCACGACAGGCACGCCATGACGGTTTCCAGATCGCCCTCGATGGCGACCCGGTTTCCGGCTTCGGCGCTGCGCAACATGGCGGCGGCGTTGTCGGGATTGATAAAGACAAACCTGGGGCGGTCTTTGCCCCAGTGATGCCACAACGGTGCGATGACCCCGCTGGCGAATCCACCGACACCGCCTTGTACAAACACATGGCTGGGGCGTTCGCCGGTTGGCAACTGTTCCAGCAATTCCGCCGCCAGCACCGTATAGCCGGACATCACGTCCAGCGGGATCTGGGTGTAACCGTCGTAGGACGTGTCGGAAATAACCGTCCAGCCGTTTTCAGCGGCCACGGCAGCACATTGGCGCACGGTGTCGTCATAGTTCGCATGGTGGCGAATGACCTCGGCGCCAAAAGCGGCAATGGCGTCAATGCGGCCCTGGCTTGTGTGGTGTGGCACGTAGATTACGCACCGGCAACCGAACATCTGCGCACCCCAGGCGACGGAACGCCCATGATTGCCATCCGTGGCGCTGCAAACGGTGATGTTGCCGGTGGTCCCGGCGTAGGTCCCCGATAACAGGGACTGCGTATCGGCGTCGTTTCCTGTGGCCTCGCGAATTCTGCTTCTCAGATACAAGGCCACGGCGTAGGCGCCACCCAGCGCCATGAAGCTGCCCAGGCCAAAACGCGGCGCTTCGTAATTCAGATGCAGCGACCCGATGCCAAGGGCTTCAGCCAGACCGTTCAGCGCCAGCAATGGCGTTGGCTCATACCCCGGCCATGCGCTGATTTCCCGGCGCGCCGCATCAAACGCTTCGGTCGGGATAAACGCGCCCGGGTCGCTGGCATAATCGCCCGGCGGGGCCACATCGTCATTGTGGAATCGCTTGATTGAATAGGGATTTTGCCTGAGTGTCATGGGAGCACCTGATATGGGATAGAGACATGGCTGAATACGACATTCGTCATTCGATAACAAGAGCGCCTGCCTTGGTAATCTATGCACTGATAGCCTTGATGGCTGCTTTGCCGGCGCAGGCGGGCAGCGACGTTGTATCCGGTCCGGCAACGGTAATTGACGGGCAGACCATGGAGATCGCCGGTCAGCGGTTCTCGCTCCACGCCATTGCCGCACCGCATCTGGAACAAACCTGTGAATGGCCGGATCAGACCATCCCTTGTGGCGATGTTTCACGCACAGCATTGATGGACCTGGTCATCGCGGCGACGGTGAACTGTCAGGCGGTTGACGCTGCCGGAAAGCTGGACGGCTCTACCGTGGCGCGGTGCGACGTGGACGGGTTCGATGTAGGGCGGAACATGGTGCATACAGGCTGGGCCGTGGCTGACCCTCGTGTCAGTGATATCTATGCCGATACGGAAGTGACCGCCCGCAACGCCCGACGGGGATTGTGGAAAGGCACGTTCGAAATGCCCTGGAACTGGCATGCCAACGATTGATCTTCTGCTCCCGTCTGAAATACCGGACGATCAGGATTTGTGGGTGTTCGGGTATGGCTCGCTCATGTGGCGACCGGGTTTTGAGTATGTGGAGCAGCGTGCCGCAACCCTGCACGGATATCATCGGTCGTTTTGCATCTATTCACATCACCATCGCGGCACACGGGAAAATCCCGGTCTGGTCCTTGGCCTGGACGAAGGCGGTAGCTGTATGGGGTGCGCCTTCCTGATCCATGGGCGTGATGTGGCCGAGGTCACGACCTATCTGAATGAACGCGAGCTCATCGGCTACGCCTACGTTCCCCGTACACTGGACGTGGTTCTGGATGATGGGAGTGGATCGGGTAACGGGAACACCGTGGTTTCCACCTATACCTTTGTCGCCGACCAGTCCCATGATCACTATGCCGGAAACCTGTCCCTTGCCCATGCAGCTTCGCTGATCATGAACGCCGAAGGCATCGCTGGTCTGAACAGGGATTATCTGATCAATACCGTGCGTCATCTGGAACAGACAGGTGTCGCAGAGCCGGAATTACATGCCCTGTTGCAGGAAGTTGAAGGCCGCACGGGCGTGATCGACTCAGGTGGCGGTATCTGAGATGCTTCACAAGGGGGGCACTGGGGATTTGGATCGTTACAGGCGGGATTATGGTACATATGGTACAGGGGTTTGAAAATGAAGACCGGGTACTTTCTTCTATTGAAGAGGTGTCCGTCATGGTGGTTGACGATGACCGTCTGATCACCCGACTGGTTGCCGGTGCACTGAAGGTCATCGGCATTACCCAGGTTTATTCCACGAACGACCCACATCAGGCGCTCGATTTCGTGGCCGAAGGGCTTGGTGGAATCGATCTGATCCTGTGCGATCTGATGATGCCGGAAGTGAGTGGCCTCGAAATATTGAAGCAGGTTCGGGAAATCAAACCGGATATGCCGTTTGTGATGCTGACCGCTGATGGAACATCCGACAGCGTCAAGCAGGCAGTCGAACTGGGTGTCACCGGATACATGACCAAGCCTTTTACGGTTGATGGCCTGCAAACCAAGGTGCAGCAGGTTATCACACGTGCTTACGGCGCCGCCGCAAGCGCGCGCGGCAAGGATTTCACCGGGCCGGAATCGAGCTGGTCGTAGAATAAGCCTCGGGCCCATGCCCATAAGGAGATGATGAGCAATGTCTAAACCAGGTAACAAGCCACCGGGACGCAGGTTTGCCGTTGTCGGCGGTATTCTGCTGATCGCTGTGGCAATCCTCTATCTCATGGGCGGGGGTTCCTTCTTTGGTTCAAGCACGGGTCGTCAGGACTGGCCAACCGAATTTCAAACCAATGGTGAGCGGATTTACTTCACTGCCACGAGTGCCTCGGGCTCTGCAATCACGGCAAACGGCGGAGGAATGCACATGCAGATGCACAGTGAGGGCTGCGTCACCTGCCACGGTGCTGATCGGCAGGGGATGCGGCTGATGTCGACGTTCTGGAAAGCCACTCCGCCCCTGACAGCGGATGCATTGTTCAGGGAACAC
>JAJFIE010000253.1 GCA_021775275.1 Rhodospirillales bacterium
CGCCTCATAAACCTTCTCCAGATGTGCAAAGCACTCCCCCTCAGTGACCCGCGCTGATAATGCTGACGTGGACAGCTTGCCGCCTTGACCTTGATCAATTTTCGGGCAGTTAATTTTCCGGAACATATCTTGACCTGCGTCAAGGACAGCCCGCTGGTTCCCATTGGATAAAGGCTGCTGTATGCGCCCGCGTGAAGGAAGCTGAGAACACCAATGTCCGAGCATCATCGAGACAGTCTGTATTATGTGGTCAGGTTACAGCGCCATGCCCTCATGGTCCTTATCATTGTGCTGATATCCGTAGGGGGATTCCTGTCGATTTCAGCAAACGTGCATGCAGATAATGGCGCGTCCTTCTCCTCTCTTGATCTGGCCCGGGTCTTTCCGGGCGCCGACAACATGGGGACTACGGCGGGTGAAATTCCTTCAGCGCCTGCTTATCAAGGCGGTGAATTGATCGGCTATATCTTCTCCACACTGGATACAGTAGGAACCATTGGTTTCTCCGGTAAGCCCATTGATATCGCCGTGGGCATGAACCTCGCCGGTGAAATTACCGGGGCGCAGATTCTGCACCACAGCGAACCTATCCTGATCATCGGGGTTTCGCCTGCCGCGCTCCATGAATTCGTGAGCGGGTTTCAGGGCATCAATGTGGGCACGGCATTGCAGGAACGCAAAAACGACACATCGGGCCAGAGCATTCCCGATGCGGTTACCGGTGCGAGTATCAGCAGTGCGGTGATCGCCGACGGCATTATCCGGGCGGGGCGTGCCGTGGCCAGAGCCCGCAACCTGTTGAATGACGGGGCCGATGCCGCCTATCTCAAACGGGAGGAATTTCAGAATGCCGACTGGCAGACCTTGCGCAATGACGGATCCATTGTTGATACCGCATACTCTCAACGTCAGGTAGAACAGACCTTTGCCGATCAGGGATGGACACTGGCCGAACAAACCGCCAGTGATGCTCCGTTCCTGAACATCAGTATTGCCCTGATCTCACCAGCCCGCATTGGCCAGAACCTGTTGGGCAAACGCACGTTTTCTCGCCTGCTTCGGCAATTGGGCCCGGACGATAACGTCATCCTGCTCGGCGCCAACGGGCGGTATTCTTTCAAGGGAACCGGATGGGTCAAATCCGGCGCCTTTGATCGGCTGCAACTGGTCCAGGGCAGCCGGACTCTGATATTTACAACAGACCAGCACCAGAACGTGGAAGCCCTGTCCCCGGCTGATGCACCGGAATTCCGGGAAATCGGCGTGTTCGCCATCCCGAAGGAGTCAGGCTTCGATCCGTTGAAACCGTGGCGCATAGATGTACGCATTCAGCGCGAGATCGCCCAGGGTGGGCAGGCCTCTGTCATCCTGCCGTTTTCCTACGTGATCCCGGATGCCTACATCGTCTCGGCACAAGGGGGGCTCATTGAAGAGAGCGCGATCAACCGGACCGACACCCAGATGGTATTGTGGGAATCGATCTGGCGCGACTACACGGGTCGGATCATCATCTTGATGATCTTGCTGGGCGTGCTGACGGCCGTTCTGGTGTTCCAGGACCTGATCGTCCATCAAGTCCACCGCTATCACATCTTCCGCATTGGATTCCTGAGCTTTGTCGTGATCTGGCTCGGCTGGTATGCGGGCGGGCAGCTCTCGGTCGTCAACGTGCTGACCTTCGCCCACGCCCTGATGGATAAGTTCATGTGGTCGTATTTCCTGCTCGACCCGTTGATGTTCATCCTGTGGGGATATGTCGCCATCGCCATGCTGTTCTGGGGTCGCGGTGTGTTCTGTGGCTGGCTGTGCCCCTTCGGCGCCTTGCAGGAACTGATTAATACCGTCGCCCGGCGATTTGCAATTCCCCAATTCACCCTGCCCTGGGGGCTTCACGAACGCCTTTGGCCCATCAAGTACATCATATTCCTGGGATTGTTCGCTATCTCGCTGACCGATATTGCCCTGGCCATGCGCAGCGCCGAGGTTGAGCCGTTCAAGACAGCAATTACGTTACGTTTTTTGCGGGAATGGCCCTACGTCAGCTTCGCCGTGGCCATGCTCACGGCGAGTCTGTTTATCGAGCGGTTTTATTGCCGTTACCTGTGTGGATTGGGTGCTGCCCTCGCCATCCCGGCCCGCCTGCGCATGTTTGAATGGCTGAAACGCCGCCATCAATGTGGCAGTGAATGTGATGTGTGTGCCACGCGCTGCACGGTTCAGGCCATTCACCCGACGGGGCAGATCAATCCCAACGAATGTATCTATTGTCTGGAATGCCAGACGGTGTACTTCGATAATCATCTGTGTCCGCCGTTGGCTGTCCTGCGAAAAAAACGTGAACGCCGCAAAGCACTTTCAGAGGCGTCGGCGCAAATTGAGAATTCAGCGGTCGAGGATGTAACACAATGACGCCCGGATTGAATAATACGGCGGTATCGCGCCGGTGTGTGTTGTCATTGGCCGTGGGCGCACTGGCGACCCCAACATTTGGTGCGTCTTCTTTTGCATCAGTTTTTCCAGTATTTGAATGGAAAGGAACAGCGCTCGGAGCACCTGCACGAATTCTCATCGCCCATAACGACCGCAAGGCGGCACTTTCGGTGATCCACCGTGCCGTTACGGAGTTGGAGCGGATTGAGGATCAATTCAGCCTTTACCGTGACTCCTCCGCCCTTTCCCGTCTCAACCGCCATGGCGCTCTTGTTGATCCCAGCATGGACATGCGCCATCTGATCACCCTGTCGCTCCACTTGGGCCGACTGAGCAGCGGGGCCTTCGATATTTCTGTCCAGCCGTTGTGGAAATTTCTGGCAACTCACTTCGCACAAAATCCTTTGGGGTCTGACCCACAGGCCCTGAGCGACGTCCAACGCCTGGTAGACTATCGCCAAATCGGAATTTCCGATCGACAGATTACGCTGGCGGACGGCATGTCGCTTACCCTGAATGGCATCGCACAGGGTTATGCAACGGATCGCGTCGTCACCGTCCTGCGGGCGAACGGTTTTCCAAATGCTCTTGTCGAATTGGGTGAGGCCTATGGTGCGGGTGAGCGATCTCCGTCAATGCCGTGGCAGGTTGGCATCCGGGAAAGCGCTCCGGATCGTCTGCTTCCCCTTGCCGGACGCGCCCTCGCCGTCTCGTCCAGCGAAAGCACCCTGTTTTCTCAGGCCAGTGGATATTCACACATTCTCCATCCGCATTCAGAATCCTCAACGCCACGCAATCGGATTGTTTATGTTACCCATTCCAGCGCGACCGTTGCCGATGCGCTGTCCACCGCACTCTGTGTCATGCCGCCCGAACAGGCGCCACATCTGGTGCCACAGTTCCCGGGGGCGGAAGCCTTCGAGATCACGACAAAAGGTGTTCACAAACAACTGGGCTGATGCCCGCCAAACAATCAAGAAAGCACTCCTATGAACGTTCGCTTTGATACCTTTTTTTCCTATGGCTTCCGACCCTTCTTCCTTATGGGTGGCCTCTACGCCGTCATTGCCGTTGTACCGTGGGCCGTGAAATTTATGCCAATTGGTGATCAGGGACTGATGGGCCTGCCCACACCAACAATCGAGTGGCATGCTCACGAAATGCTGTTTGGTTACGCATCGGCCATCATCGCCGGTTTTTTTCTGACAGCCGTTCCAAGCTGGACCAAACGCAAACCGGTTTCCGGAAAACCACTCATGGCGCTTGCCCTGCTCTGGGCTCTGGGGCGGCTGGTGAACTGGTTGCCCGATCAGGTTCCCGGTGTCGTGGCGGCGATCATTGATAGCGCCTTTGTACCGCTCCTTGTTGCCCTGGTTATTCGCGCACTGATCGCAGGATGGAGCAAACGCAACCTGATCTTCCTGCCTATCTTCGCCGGCTTGTTCGCGGCGAACGTCATGGTTCATCTCGACCGTCTTGGCATAGCCGATGGCATCGCATCGCAAGGTCACCGGTTGGCCCTTGATTTGATTGTCGCGTTGATTATCGTTCTGGGCGGTCGGGTCATTCCGGCCTTCACCACCAACTTTCTGCGCAATCACGGTGAGACCGTTCTGCCACATCAGTCCGATATGATGACCCGTCTGGCAGTGCTTTCTGCCGCCGCCATGGTTATCGCTAATCAGGTTTCCCCCGATTCACTGTTGAGTGGAACTATCATCGCCCTGGCCGCCATCATCAATACCATTCGCTTCGCCGGCTGGCGCGGGCACCGTATTCTCAGGTTCCCGATTTTGTGGATTTTGTTCCTGGGCTACGGCTTCATGATACTTGGCCTGGCGGCGGACGCCATGGCCATCCTCGGTAACTGGTTGCCACGTACCGCTGCCGACCATCTGTTAACCATCGGCGGCGTTGGTTGCATGACATTGGGTGTCATGACCCGGGCCGCGCTGGGACATACAGGGCGAACCCCACATGCTTCACCGGCTATGGTCGTGGCATTCATTGCATTGGGTATTGCCGCATTGCTGCGCACGTTCGGTCCCGTTTTCTGGCCTGAACACTACGCCGTGACCATGGCAACGGTGGGCGTTATGTGGATCGCGGCGTTTTCCATTTTCTCGATAACCTTCTGGCCGATTCTCACGCGCCCGCGCACCGGTCAGTAGTGGATTAGCTCAGGCCGACGCTCTCGCCTTCGCTGTAGCGTTCGAGCAGGGCGATATCCGAAATGATCACACGTTCCCGCTCGGTGCGAACGCCGTAATTACGCAGTCGGGCCAGAATTCTCGACAGGCTTTCCGGTTGAATCCCTAACCGAGCTGAAATGACAGATTTGTCATAGGGGAGCGCTACGACAGCTTCACCATCGTCCGTCGAACAGAGGCGCAGCAAAAACTGGGCAACCCGCTGGCTCGCGGTCCGTGTCTTCAGGCTTTCGATCTCGCCAACCAGATGATGCATGCGTTTTGATAGCGACGACAGCATGGTCAGGCCGACTTCCGGATTTTCTTTCAGATAATGGACAAAATTCACCGAACGGATCGGTAAGACCCGCGCCTCCTCGACCACCTCGGAACTGGCCGGATAGTTTCCACCGATAAATGCCATGGCCTCAGCCAACGTCTCGCCCCGTGTGAAAATACCAATAACGGCCTCACCGCCGTCAATGGTTTCACGATAGACCTTCACCCAGCCGTCGAAGACGAAATAGAAGTAATCCACCGGATCCTCGCGGGTGAAAAGAACGTACCCCTTGGGGTATGTCTTGACGGCTGCACTACCAAGAATGGCCTGTGCATCAGCATCCGACAGCCCCTGAAACAAAGGGTGGTTGCGGATAAGCGAAAATTCTTCCTGCTTCATAGAATCCGTGACCTGTTCAAAGCAATGTCCCTCAACCCGACGTTACCTGACGTCACAGGATTGGGAAAGTTTTCTGGAAACCGCGACAGCTACCTATCGAGGCCTGCACGGTGAAGTTTGGAATCCATGGTGCTGAAATGGGTCACGAACCATGATGTCAGGTGCGATATGAACTCGGCCCGCCGCTCTGAATAATCACCACCCTCAAACGCATCCATGATATCGCGGATTTCATCAAGAAGCCCCTCATGGTCTTCTTTGTGCGGTACGAAGTCCACGTAGGATGCCTGACGCATGAGCAACTCTTCCAGGGCAAAGTGTGCGGTGATCTTGGCATTCAAATCACCGAGCGCATCGAGCACCGCCTCACGATCATCATCATCACCATCCATCAGGCAAATCACGTTATTTACCAGACCCACCAGTTCCCGGTGTTCGTGATCCACAGAACTGATCCCGGTCCGGAATTCTTCGCGCCACTCAATTTCTGGATAGTCGTTCATTTGCTCTCCCCATCTCCCTACTGGAAGATGAATCCTTCGCCACCGGCATGGAAGTCAATTGCGAAGCTTTGCCCCGGTTCCAGGGTGACCGTTCGCTGGCTTTCATAATCATATCCTTGTTCCCGGACCGTATCACGAAGCGATGCAACGATATCATGCGTCCCGCTCGGCAAAATTATTCTCTCGTATATCCTCGACGGACCATCGCTATGCAGGCCACTCGGCGGCAGGGATTCGTCCACCATGACCTCGCCGTCAATGACCAGGCGTATATAGACCGGCAGGCGTTCGCGGGGGCAGACTTCCGCCTTTCGCATGTTGGCCGCCAGTTCAGCCAGTTCTTCACGGCTCAGGCGGCGACAACCTCCCTTGGCTTTTGCTCCATGGGCGAAACTCAGCTTGATCAACGCACTTCCCTCCGGGACCCGCGCATAAGGGGGGGAGTTGGCGAATACGCCGAGGAAAGCGGCAAACCCCGCATAGATGATGGCCTGGCCTATAAATTGCCCGATCCGACGAAACGTCAGGGTCATTCCGCGGCCTCCTGCTTGGGTGAAGTCAAGGGCAATGCTTCCAGCGATTTACGAAAGGCCGCGACTTCGCGGTTAAACTGCCGACGGTCGGTTGGCGCCGCCCAAATACGGGCGACCCGTTCTCGCGGCACACGGTTTCTCAATCGTGGATCCCGTTTACCATCCA
Organism: Rhodospirillales bacterium; assembly: GCA_021775275.1. Lineage (GTDB taxonomy): Bacteria > Pseudomonadota > Alphaproteobacteria > Rhodospirillales > Casp-alpha2 > JAJFIE01. The sequence continues at coordinate 6,501 of JAJFIE010000253.1, forward strand.
GACGCTGGACCAGCCATTCCTGCCCCAGGCGATAATGACATTCACCCCGGCGACACCCGGTGACCACAACGCCATCCACCATTTTTCGGCTGATAACATAATCGATGAACGATGGCGGCAACATACCGGTGCATGGTAAACTGAGGGCACCGATACCAGGGCCGGTTACTTTGGATGTGGCAAGGGCATGATCACAGCCGAAGATAAGCACCCGACCCGGCCCGGTCAGGCTTGCACAGACATCCTCGGTTGTGGTGCGCATTTCCGCCAGCGTCAAACCCGGCAGATCAATTCCCGGCAACAAGTGACCGGCGCGCCGGAAGGGTGTCGCCGTGGGGCAGGATCCGACGCAGATACCGCAGCTCAGACACAACTCGGGATCGACGACTGCCTCGCGCTCAAAGGCCGCATCATCGCTTCGGGGCTGCATGGTGATGGCGCTGAACGGACAGTCCACGACACACCGTGTACAGCCGTTGCAGTGATCCAGATGAACCACCGCCGCCGGTTTCCGCTTCAATGGCGGCAACCACGGCATGACCATCAACACCACCGTTGCGGCAAACGACCCGATCCAGATGGCGCCCGGACCCCATAGATCGGCAAGCGGATACATCCACAAATAAAACCAGTCCAGATTGACCGGCGATGCGACCTGGGAAAGGTCCTGTATCCCCTGACTTTCCGCCGGTATCACAATGCTGAGCACCAGCAGCATCAGAAGTGTTCCAATGGCGAGGCCGCGCGGCGGGTTATAGCGAGCATGGGCAACACGTTGCAGATGGAGCCACATGACCAACAGCATAATCAACGGCACGGCGATATGGATGAACACAAGCAAGGTGAAAAATCGGCCGTCCAGATAGCTGGGGGCAAGGAAGTTCCGGGCGATTGGCTCGCCAAAGATCGGCATCCAGTCGAGCAATTCCGTGGACGCAACGGCAACATATTGCCCCAGCTTGTCGCCCACCAGCCAGTATCCGGAGATCCCGGCGATAATGACCATCCACAACATCGGGATACCGGAAATCCACGAAAACCAGCGGTTCCCCCGATATCGGTCGAAAGTGAACTCGCGCACAATGTGAAGCGCCGCCATAACAACCAGAGCGTCGGAGGCATACCGGTGGAGGCTGCGCATG
>JAJFIE010000254.1 GCA_021775275.1 Rhodospirillales bacterium
GGAAGTCCAGCAGGTCATGCCGCGCCTTTATAACGCCGTGGACCGGGCCGTGCGGTTGTGCAGCCAGACCCTGGATTATGTGAGTTCCAGCGACCTGAAACTGCGGCCCGAACCGTTTCATCTGCAGGAACTGCTGGTCGAAGTCGGCGTGGCGCTCCGCGAGGGCCTGTCTGAACAGACCATGGAATGGAACAACGGTGTCGCCTTTGACGTCACCGTCATTGGTGACCGGCACCAGTTGTTCAGGGCCTTTCACAACATCGCCTTGAATGCACAGATGGCCGATGCCGGGCGCTTGATGGTATCCGCCCGGGTAAGCGGCGACGTGGCCAGTATCGATCTGGTGGATGACGGACCGGGATTGCCCGACAAGACGCGCGAGCATCTGTTTGAACCCTTTGCCGGATCCTCGCGAAAGGGCGGGACCGGGCTGGGGCTGGTCATCGCCCACGACATCATCGTCGCCCATGGGGGGCGGATTGACCTCATGAAAACCGGTGAGGCCGGGACCACCTTTTGCATACAGCTACCGGCCCTGCACGTGGACGAACCCCTGTTGGATATGGAATGACGAACGTTCTTGAACAGGTCCCGTGGAACCCCGGGCAATATGGCAAGTTCGCCCATGAACGAAACCGGCCGGCCATGGACCTGATGGCGCGGATTCCTGTAGCGAATCCCGGGCAGATTATCGATCTGGGGTGCGGCGCAGGCCATCAGGCCACCGCCCTCGCCGACCGATTTCCCATGGCCCGTGTGCTGGGCATTGATTCGTCAGCGGAAATGCTGGAACAGGCCCGCTCGACATATGGTGATCGGGATCGGCTGCAATGGCGCGCGGCGCAGGTCGAAACTTTCACGCCCGATACCCCGGTCGATCTGATCTTTTCCAATGCCGCCCTGCAATGGGTGGGGGGCCACGAAACCCTGTTCCCCCGCCTGGTGTCGTGGCTGAATCCCGGTGGTGTCCTCGCCGTGCAGATACCCGACAATTTCGACGCCCCGTCTCACCGGATCATGCGGGAAACGGCGGACAATGGCCCGTGGGCGGCGCGGCTTGCAGGTGTGAGGCGTGGCATGCCTGTCCGGGATGCGGCGTTTTACTATGGCGTGCTGGCGCCCCATGCGCAGCAACTGGATATCTGGGAGACCACCTACATCCACGTCCTGGCAGGCCGCGACCCGGTCGCCGAATGGACTAAATCCACGGGGTTAAGGCCGTTCCTGTCGGCGCTGGCGGATGACGCGGCGCGCGATGCATTTTACGACGACTATGCCGCCCGCCTGCGAGATGCCTACCCGTCTGAGCCGGATGGCCACACCCTGTTTCCGTTCCGGCGGATGTTCATGGTGGCGGTGATTTAGCCGCTTCCGGTCTGATTGACGTGTGTTATCGGCTATGTGAAGGGAGATGAGCCCCGGCCCTGCTATGCCCGGAAGAAGGTTTCATACTGGGACCGCCAATGATCCGTTTGATGATCAGACCCCGATACTCGATAACTAAATGAGGGGCGGGTATGAGTTGATGTTCCCTCCGGCTGTCCAAAAATATTGAGATGAGGCATAGTGTTGCAATTCCTGAGGGCAAACAGTTATGTCTGATGACTTTAACCACCCGAATTCAATGCCCGACAACACCATGCGGAGCATGGCCGAGCCTAGTGCTACCGAAGAAATGTTCAGGATCGTTGCCGAGGGTATTTCCGGATCGGTAGGTAAAAATTTTTTCCCTTCACTCGTAAATAGTCTCACGGATGCGCTTAGAGCCGAGTATGCATTTGTCGGTGAAGTTGTCGGGGAAAAGTTTGAGCGCATCCAAACAATTGCTTTTCGATCCCATGGCAAGATAGAGGGCAATTTCGTCTACGACCTTAAGGGAACACCTTGCGAGACTGTCGTCGGCAAGAACTGTTGTATTTATGAATCGGGCGTCCAGCGGCGGTTTTCCGAAGATATGGACCTTGTTAAATTAGGGGCGGAGAGCTATGTGGGCGCGCCCCTTTTTGATTCGGAAAACCGTCCCTTAGGCATACTCGTGGTTATGAGCACAAAACCGTTGCTTAATTCTGCAATCGCCGCCTCTCAACTCAATATTTATGCGGTCCGGGCGGCGGCGGAATTGGAACGAATGCATTACGAAGATGAACGCCAATTGGCGCATAAAGATCTCGAATTGCGGGTTGATGAGCGGACAAAAGAACTTTCTGATGCTCTCGGAGAAGCAGAGGTCGCCAGTCGTGCCAAGTCGAACCTGCTGGCCAACATGAGCCACGAGCTTCGGACCCCGCTAAACGCCATTATCGGCTTCTCCGAATCTATCATGACGGAAATTTACGGCCCGCTCGGCAACGATAAATATTTGGAATACCTGGATAATATCCATCGATCAGGACAACATCTTCTGGAACTTATCAATGATATTCTCGACGTTTCCGCTTTTGAGGCCGACGCCTTGGAATTGAATGAAGAGAAGGTCAATCTTGCCGATGTCGTTGAAGACTCGGTCCACCTGATCAGCCCACGGGCGGAAAACGGACGGGTAACGGTCGCCCACTCCATTGATCCCAAAACCCCGCTGATTTACGTGGATCGGCGGCGGGTGAAGCAGATTATGATCAACCTTCTCAGCAACGCGATTAAGTTCAC
>JAJFIE010000255.1 GCA_021775275.1 Rhodospirillales bacterium
CGGCTCGGACAGGTCTGCCAGGTGGCTTCCGATGACGGATTCCCAATCGGCGATGATCGCGCCATCGGCAAAGCCGCGCCGTCCGAACGCCCGCTTGGTCAGGCGACCCACATGTTGTCCCAGCGGTTTGGCATTACCGCCACGGCGCACAGGTTTTCCGCCAGCAGCCCGGGTTGCCTTTTTGTCAAGTTCGGCGTCGGTATTGTCTGTTTCGGTCATGGTATATATCAGCATGTATCAGACTGTCGACGGATGGTAGGGTCCGGGTGATGACAGGGCAAGGAAAGGTGGCGTCGTTGCCAAAAAAATCAAACTCACCAGCGACCGATTTGCTGTCATGGTACGACCGCAACCGACGCGACCTGCCCTGGCGAAGCCGACCCGGAGAAGCACCGGACCCTTATCATGTCTGGCTTTCGGAAATCATGCTTCAGCAGACCACAGTGGCGACGGTTATGCCGCGTTATCAGGCGTTTCTGGAACGCTGGCCGACGATGGCAACCTTGGCGGCGGCATTGCTCGACGATGTTCTGCATGAATGGCAGGGTCTTGGATATTACGCCCGGGCGCGCAATCTGCACCGCTGTGCCGGGGTCGTGAACCGTGAGTATGGCGGGGTGTTCCCCGATACGGAATCCGGTTTGCACGCCCTGCCGGGTATTGGTGAGTATACGGCTGCCGCCATTGCCGCTATTGCATTTGGCAAGGTCACGGCGCCCGTCGATGGCAATATCATCCGTGTAATTTCGCGCCTTGAAAAGATAGAGACGCCTATGCCTGCCGGGAAGAAGCAGATTGAAGCGGCCGTTGAGGCCATGGTTCCTGCTTATCGTCCGGGCGATTTCGCACAAGCGATGATGGACCTGGGCGCAATGGTGTGTACGCCCCGAAACCCCAAGTGCAATGAATGCCCTTGGGCCGAAGGCTGTCGCGTCCATGGCTCGGGCGAGGAAGACCGTTTTCCGGTCAAAAAACCGAAGCAGAGCAAACCAACCCGTCACGGGACGGTTTTCTGGCTTGTGGATGGCGACGGGAGAGTGCTGTTACGCCGTCGCCCGGAGAGCGGGTTGCTTGGTGGCATGATGGAGTTTCCGTCCACGGAGTGGGAGGAAAAACAGACACCGAACGGAGAGGTGCTTCAGCAGGCGCCGCCATACGCGGGCAAATGGCAGGCATTGGAAGGTGAAGTCAAACACACGTTTACTCATTTTCATTTGCGGCTGACTGTATGGAAAGCGCGTGTCGGAACCTGCGCCAGTTTGCCAAACGGATATTGGGTGTTTCCCAACGATTTTGGAAACCACGCACTGCCGACCGTGATGAAAAAGGTGGCAGGGCATCTGGATAAGGCTGGTTGACATTATCCAGCGCATTATTAGGCAGGCATTTAGTTTCCCAGAGACGCCTCGAATTCCACATGTGCGTCGTGGCATCGGCCAAAATGGCGCATTCTGCGGCTGGCCGTGGCGATGATTTCCGGATTGTTCGTATACCCGAATATGAGGGAATATCGGGGAGTCTGACCCATAACTTCATTGACCCGGTGCAGCGAATTCCGGCCTTTGAATATCAACAGATCGCCGGGTTTTGCGGGAAGCTTGATAACGTTGTCGCTATCGCCATTCAGGACAGAGGACACACCCTCCAGATTTTCAGTGCCTGGATTGCGCAGGTTGGGGGCGAATTCGAATATTCCACCTTCAGAGGGTGTTTGAAGCAGGATCGAGATGCTGAAATCGTTGGTGTCGAAATGCCACGGGATTTTTCCACCGGTCTTGATGATGTTGACCATGTATCCGCCCATGGGGTCGCGATAGTGATGCAGGGTTTCAAGACCCAGGCAATCGCGAATGAACTCCAGTAATTTCATGTTGTGAAACAGGCGCCCGATCAAACCATCCTCGGGAAGTCGATCCCGGCACAGTGTCAGGTTCTCCCAGGCTTCGAAATGCCGGGCCGGATGGCCGGTGGGCAGGCTTTCATCCTCATCGGCAAGATAAGGATTTTGATAAAGACTGATGGAGTCCGCCAATTCCGCGTGGCTCTCCACCTCGCGGGCCATTGTGGCGACGGTGTGAGGATTGATAAACGTCTCCAGCCTTGCGGAGCCAGTTTGAGAAAGCGCCTTGCGACAAGAATCCACCAGGTTGATCCGGGCGGAACCAGCCTTATCCGCGATGGGATACCGTGACGTATCAACAAAGCTTCGGGTGTCGTCACTGTCTGTCATAACGGCTACCTTCTTGCGTCCGTATCCATCCGGCGAAGACTAAATTGCCAAATTATTCAATCATTGTAGCTGATCAGGGCGTCGAACGGTACACCGTTGAGCCGGTCTCGGCCATTCAGGAACGTCAATTCGATGATGCACGCCGTACCAACAACTTCTGCACCTGCGCGGCTAAAGAGTTCCAAAGATGCGCCCATGGTGCCGCCAGTGGCGAGCAGGTCGTCCAGCACGACCACCCGATCACCCGGCTTTACGGCATCATCCTGAATCTCGATCACGTCGGAACCGTACTCCAGTTCGTACTCGTGGCTCAAAACCGATCCCGGCAATTTGCCGCGTTTTCGGACCATGGTAAATCCCAGCCCCAGTTTCAACGCCAGCGGTGCTGCGACCAGAAAGCCACGTGATTCCACACCGGCCAACACATCGGGTTGGTGGCGACTGATCAATTTGGCCATCCGGCCCATGGCCACCTGCCACGCATCGGGATGGGCCAGCAGGGTTGATACGTCATAAAAAAGGATGCCTGGCTTGGGGAAGTCCGGAACGCCGCGAATGTGTTCTTTAAGGTCCATGAGGTGTCGCCTGATTGTGATTGCAAGGCATCGTATCTGGCGTTCACCGTCATCGCAATGCAATGATATGCGCGCCCTCCTTACTGTTTTTGGCGGTTATCCAAAAAAGAATCAAACGTTCTAAAAATAAAACTATTGTATCATTTTGTTGCATTTTTTATTGAAACTGCATTACACTGCCGCCAAACAGGGAGAGCGGGAACCGGCGAACAGCCGGGTCCTCATGGCAATGTCCATGGATTTTCAGATACTTAGTCAGCGGATTTCGGACGCGTTTCCGAGCCTCAGCCCGCAATTGCGGCAGGCTGCACGGCACGTCCTTGATTACCCAGAGGATGTCGCATTGCTCTCCATGCGGCGTCTCGCGGGTCGGGCCGGCGTGCAGCCCTCGACCATGGTCCGGTTGGCCAAATTTTTTGAATTCGACAGCTTCCCGGCATTTCAGGAACCTTTCCAGCACCAGCTTCGGGGACGGCCCGGTGGTTATCTGGATCGAGCCCGTGATCTACAGGCACGCAGCGGTGATGATAGTAAAACGGGGAAGCTTCTGGAGGAGCTTTTGGTCACGGACTTTGCCAACCTTCAATCAACCCACGACGCCAATGGTGCTGATCTGATGATCCGGTGTGCAAAGTTGCTGTCGGGCGCAAGCCGTGTATTCATTCTTGGGCTCAGGAGTTGTTACCCGGTCGCCTATGCCTTTCATTATTCCTACCGGATGTTTGAAGATAACGGGGTCTTGCTGGACGGACAGGGCGGGGCGTTTTCCGACGACCTGCGCGCCGTCAGTTCCACCGATGTTGTTCTGGCCATCAGCTTTGAGCCCTATTCCCGCGAAACGGTTCAGGCTGTCGCCTATGCCAAGGCGAACAATGCAAACGTTATCGCCATTACGGACAGCCGTGTATCACCAATGGCGGAAGCGGCGAACGAGATTTTGCTACTGTCCGTGACCAGTCCGTCCTTTTTCCCGTCAATCGCCTCCGCAATCACGCTGGTGCAGGGATTGTTGGCCGTCATGGTGGCGGAGGGCGGCAAGCAGACACTGGACTCTATTGATGAGACCGAGCGTCAACTGGAAACCTTTAACGCCTACTGGATTTCAAACCGTATGGGTCGGCAACGCGGGCCTTTTGAAAGAAAATCAACATGAGTCACGTGTTTCACCGTAGCCCTCGATCCGGTTTGCCCATTGCCGTGAAAGGTGACGGCATCTTTATTCAGGATGCCGCTGGAAAACGCTATATGGATGCATCGGGCGGTGCGGCAGTGTCATGCTTGGGCCATTCCGATCCGGATGTCATACGCGCCATCAAGGATCAGGTGGACGGTATCGCCTTTGCCCACACCAGCTTTTTCTCGTCCGAACCGGCCGAGGAACTGGCCGATCTGCTGATTGATGCCGCACCTGCTGGCCTGGATATGGTCTACTTCGTTTCCGGTGGTTCGGAAGCGGTCGAGGCGGCGCTTCTCATGGCGCGCCAGTATTTTGTCGAGCGCGGCGAGAACAGCCGCAGCCACTACATCGCCCGGAAGCTGAGCTATCATGGAAATACGCTGGCGGCGCTCTCCGTAGGGGCAAGCGAGTACCGCCGCTCCGCCGTGGAACCGCTGCTCATGCCGACATCCCACATCGCGCCATGCTATGCCTATCGCAACTGTGACGATGGCGAAAGCGAAGAGGAATACGGTCAGCGGGCCGCCAATGAACTGGAGGCGGAAATTTTACGCGTCGGGCCGGAAAAGGTTTGTGCTTTTGTTGCGGAAACGGTCGGTGGCGCAACGGCGGGCGTACTGACGCCGGTTCCGGGTTATTTCAAGCGTATCCGCGAGATTTGCGATACCTACGGTGTGTTGCTGATCCTTGACGAAGTCATGTGCGGCATGGGACGCACCGGCACGACATTCGCTTGTGAGCAGGAAGGCATCGCGCCTGATCTGATCGTTGTCGCCAAGGGATTGGGGGGCGGTTATCAGCCCATTGGCGCCGTTTTGGTATCGGGTGAGATTTTTGCCGCCATCCGTGATGGCTCAGGTGCATTCCGCCACAGTCATACCTACATGGGACACCCGACAGCTTGCGCTGCCGCATTGGCGGTGCAGCGCGCTGTCCGGGATCGGGGATTGCTGGAAAATGTCCGGATCCAGGGCGAGGCTTTTCAACAGGCCCTGACCGAACGGCTGGGCAATCAACCCTACTTGGGCGACATCCGGGGACGCGGGTTGTTCTGGGGCGTGGAACTTGTCGCCGACCGGTCAACAAAAGCAACCTTTGCGCCGGCGCTGAAACTGCATGAAGCCATCAAGGCGGAAGGTATGGAGCGCGGCCTGATTTGCTATCCAGGGCAGGGCACGGCGGATGGGGCGCGGGGCAATCATGTGCTGCTGGCCCCGCCATTTATTGTCACTGGCGATCAGGTGGTTGAGATCGCCAGCCGTGTCGGCGATGCCATTGAGGCCGCAATCGACAGGGTGCGACCATGACCATTGCCGCCCACAAACAGGAAGCCGTTGACCAGACGATTGATACAGCCTGGCCTCCCTTGATTGTTGCGGTCGCGCCGAATGGCGCACGGCGGACCAAGGCTGATCATTCATCGTTGCCCATGACGGCCCGTGAAAGTGCCGAAGAGGCCGCACGATGCAGAGATGCAGGGGCGGCAATGATCCATTTGCATGTGCGCGATGGCGAGGGGCGGCATTCGCTGGATGCGGGTTTGTATCGTGACGCCATTACTGCCGTGCGCGGAGCGGTTGGCGATGATCTGATCATTCAGGTGACGACGGAAGCCGTTGGTATTTATTCGGCGCCGGAGCAGATGGCCATGGTGCGAGAGGTACGCCCCGAAGCCATTTCCACGGCGGTGCGCGAATTGATCCCCGATGCAGATTCAGAACCCATGGCGGCAGCATTCTATGAATGGGCGGTGCATGAACGCATCGCCGTTCAGTTCATCCTGTACGATGCCATGGATGTCATGCGATTTGCTGAATTACGACGGCGTGGGGTGATTCCCGGCGACGTGGCGTCGGTCCTTTATGTGTTGGGACGATACGCCAGGGATCAGAGATCCCGCCCGTCTGACTTGTTGGAATTTGTGGATGCCGCGCGTGATGTGGATGCCGATTGGCATTGGAGCGTGTGTGCCTTTGGTGCGCTAGAAGGCGCCTGTGCATTATCCGCGGCTGGCTTTGGTGGCCATGCGCGCGTTGGCATGGAGAATAATCTATATTTGAATGATGGTACCCTGACGCCCGGAAACGCGGCGCTCGTGCGTCAGGTCATTGATGGAGCGGCCCTGTTGGGCCGTCCTGTCGCTACGGCTGCTGAGGCGAGGGAACTCGTCACGTCCCCGGCAGTGCGTTTGCCGCAAAAAACGAATCTCAAGGGAGCATCCAAATGAACGGACGAATAATTAGCATCTTAGTTGTGTTGGTTGCCATAGTTGGTGCAGGCATATTTTATTTCTCTCAACAATCGAAACAGGAAAAAAAGCTAGCTGAACAGGAAACAAAGCTAGCCGAACAGGAAGCAAAACTGGCCGAAAAAGAAGTAACGGGCGATAAGAATTTTATTTCCATCGGGACAGGTGGCGTAACAGGCGTCTACTACCCGACAGGCGGGGCAATTTGCCGTCTGGTCAACAAAACTCGCAAAGAAACCGGCATTCGCTGCTC
>JAJFIE010000256.1 GCA_021775275.1 Rhodospirillales bacterium
AGATGTACCTTGGGGCGCTTTGCTGTCCGGCGTCGTGTACTCCTCCTCCGTTACCGCATTGATGCATGTGCATAGCACACAACCTGTTCGGACATTTGCCTTTGGCTTTCAGGAACAATCGTATGACGAGTCGGCACATGCGGCGGCGGTTGCAGCGCACCTCGGCACCGACCATACGGAACTGTTCGTCACGCCAGCGGAGGCGCGCGACCTGATACCCCAACTGCCGAGCTGGTATGATGAGCCCTTCGCCGATTCCTCCCAGCTGCCGACCCTGGCGTTATCTCAATTGACCCGTCGGCACGTGACGGTGGCCCTGTCGGGTGATGGCGGCGACGAGGTCTTCGCCGGATACAACCGGTATCTATGGGCCGAGCGCCTGTGGGGTATGTTTGGGCATCTCCCGCACCAGGGTCGGCGGGCCCTCGGCACCATGGCGCATCTCTTGCCCCCCGGAACGCTCAACAAGATTGGTAGCGCGATTCCCGGCTGCTGGGCACCGCGCCAACTTGGCGACAAGGTGCAAAAGATCGCTGGAATTCTTGATGCCCCTGATATTGACGCCGTTTACCGGCAACTTATCAGTCAGTGGCCGGATCCTGGTGCTGTTGTGATTGGCGGGGATGAGCCTCGTGGCATCTTGTGGGATGAAACGGTAAAACGCGACCGCCCCGATACCATGGGCCGGATGCAGCTTCTCGATATGGCAACCTATCTGCCCGATGACATCTTGACCAAAGTCGATCGCGCCAGCATGGCCTTTGCACTGGAGGCCCGTGTCCCGCTGATTGATCACCGGGTGGTAGAGTTCGCCTGGACTCTGCCGCGGAATTTCCTCGTCCGCGATGGCAGAAGCAAATGTATCCTGCGTGACGTATTATACAAACATGTGCCGGCCGGTTTAATCGACCGGCCAAAAATGGGTTTTGGCATTCCACTCGATTCGTGGCTGCGCGGCCCTTTGCGAGACTGGGCGGAGGACTTGCTTGATCAAAACCGGTTGCAGCGCGAGGGATATTTTCATCCCACCCCGGTGCGCACTGCCCTGCAACAGCATTTATCGGGGGCCCGTAATATGTCCTACAGCTTGTGGGCCGTTTTGATGTTTCAGGCCTGGCTTGCCTATGACCCGGAGGGCGCGCCATGAAAATATGCCAGCTCGCCGCCGTTGACTTCACTCTGTATCACTTTCTTTTGCCTCTCATGAACGCCATGCGCAATCATGGCTACGAAGTGGTCGGTGTGTGCGCCAAGGGACCACTGGCTACAAAAATTGAAGAGCAGGGTTTCCAGATTGAGAACATAGATTTCAGGCGTAACTATGACCTCGTCAGCCACGTGCGGGCATACCGTCAGCTGGTCGCCCTGTTCCGGCGAGAACGGTTCGATATTGTCCATGTGCACACACCGGTCGCCGCATTGATCGGGCGTCTCGCGGCGGCCCGCGCCGGTGTGCCCATGACCGTCTACACCGCCCATGGCTTTTATTTCCATGAGCACCAGTACTGGCTCATACGGTGGCTGTTCATCGCCCTTGAATGGATCGGCGGACGTTTTACCGATGTCCTGTTCACGCAGGCGCAGGAAGATGCTGAGGCGGCACGCCGCTACGGGCTGTGCCGGGGTGGTGTTATCGAAGCCATCGGCAATGGTGTAGACGCCGCCCGTTTCCACCCCGCTTCCGATGACGATGCAGATCGATTGGCGTTGCGGTCGGAACTCGATGCGGCAACTACCGATGTGGTGGTCTTGATGGTTGGGCGCATGGTCGCTGAGAAAGGTTATCCCGAATTGTTCGAGGCGATGGCCAAAATCGACGCCCATCTCTGGATCGTCGGCGAAAGACTTGAGAGCGATCATGCCGCTTCCATTGACGTCGCTATTGAAAAAGTCACTGCCGACCCTGCCCAATCATCGCGTACAAAATTCTTCGGCTACCGCGACGATGTGGAAAAGCTGATGCGCGCCGCAGATATTTTCGTCCTGCCATCCCATCGCGAAGGTATGCCGCGTTCCATCATCGAGGCTATGATGACAGGGCTGCCCGTCGTTGCGACAGATATCCGGGGCTGCCGCGAAGAGGTTATTGATGGGGAGACGGGGATTTTGGTCCCGATAAAATCCACGACGGAACTTCACAAAGCGTTGTCATCCCTGGTTAACGAGTCGAGACTACGTGCCATCACCGGCCAAGCGGGACGCAAGCGAGCAGCTGCGTTATATGATGAAAAATTTGTTATCGACCGCCAGCTTCAATTTTTGACCATGCGAAGTGGCGACCAAGCAAATGATGCTTAACACTGTCCTGACTTTGTGTTTCCTCATTCCGCTCCTGGCGCTGTATGTGGATGCCCGGAAAAATGATCTGGCTGAGCTCTCGCTGTCGCACTTCTGGTATTTCACCCTGATCTATCTGGCAGCTTTTCCGCTGCGTGCCTGGCTGTTGAATATTGGGCAGATTGAAACACAGGTTGTGTACAAAGGCACTGTCAACAGTCCATTCAATTCTCATGCGTTGCCGTTAACCGAGGCGTCCCTTGCGGTAGGTTTAGTAGTTTCATTTGCGTTCTGGTTCGCCGCTTACTTTGGATATCGGACAGTACGCATCCAACCGCCTGAGAGCCTGGAAGTAGTCGACAATGGGTCGTCAAACCGGGCGACGCTGTTAACACGATCCACCGTCTGCCATATCGCGGTTTTAATTATATCGATTGCAGCGGTCATCTACATCGATCCATTGAATGTAATTGGTTCAGCGCGGGGATATTTCACAGCCCGGGCCGGACATGGCGCTCTATGGATATTACCGGAGCTATTCTTTTATTCCGCTGTATTGTTCACTGTGGCCCTCATAAAAACCCGCCCACCCCGAATCACTGGTTGGATATGGTGCCTGATTGCTGCAACGCTCCTTGTCTCTTTTCTCTCAATGTACACCTTGTTTACCCGACGTTTGGTGGCCGCGATCGGGCTTCTCTTCGCGGTTTCCGTTGTTCTCTACACGCGACGTCATTGGTACGTCGGACTCGCGGGTATATTTGGCACGATCTATGGAGCGAGCATTCTTGATTTTGCCCGTAATCTGAGAACGCCCGTCGAGCAGGGTTTTGGATTGGGCGCCGCCCTCGAAAAAACCATACACATGATTTCGAACTACGGTTTTCTAAATCTGTTTTCCACAAGTTTTGAAGGGATCGAGCATGTCGCGCAGCTTATTGGGAAAGCGACCTGGAACCAGCTCCTGGTGGGAATTGATCATGGAGCATCCTGGTTCTTCAATGTCGGTGGGGCCTATATTCCCCGTGCGATCTGGATAGATAAGCCCATGATCTACGGCGGCATAGATCAGTTCCGATGGCTTTATCCTGGGTATTTCGATGACGGTCTGACACGGATCGCAATTCCCATATCCTTTGTTGTGGACTTTTCCTTCGCCTTTGGAATTCCTGTCGGCATTATGGTTGCCTTTTTCCTTGGGCGATTCTTTCGAATTTGCCAGCACGAATTCTGGACTCCGGCTTCTTCTATTACGGCGCTGGCGATCTCTCTCTACACCTTCGTGTTTATGTTCAATATTGTTCGTAGCGGGACAGTCCACGTGCAGAGTCTGCTTTTCGTGTGTTTTTTCTGCGCGCTGATTTGTGGACCAAAAGAAGTGGTGCGAGGTGCTATGAACATGGTGAGGCGGGTGTTTGTCGAATTTCGCAGGGAGCCGACGCCAGATCGTTTGAATGGCAGAGATTTGTGAATACCTCACATGAAACAAGTGACGTTTTTTTCTATCGCCACAGTTATATGCGGGACCGGCAACTCGATACCATCCGGAATTGGCCGCAAAACAATGCGATTAATCCTGAAATCATTGATCATCGGCCTGGCGCTCAAGTCAACCGCGGCCTGTCTCTTGCCTCGCGTCGATGGTCATGGAAGACCCGCCTGCCTCTCATCAACATCAAGCGGCGACCTGCCGAAGCACCCGATGGCACTGTTATCTATCTATGGAGCGGAATCATTGCGAACGGCCCGTTTATAGCGGATATCGATAATCCGTATGCCTTTACGGCCTATAACGTTACGGCAACGCGTTTATACAAATCACTGATCAGATATTTATTATCCCGGCCTGCGTGCCAGCAGATTCGGTGCATGAGCAAGGCCTGCCAGCAAGGGCTTGCCCATGAATTTGGCGAGGCGGTAGCCGAGAAGTCAGAACTGGCATATCCGGCGGTGTCCGCTCGCGTAACCGGCCCACGTGCATCCGAGCCGGGAGTCTGCCGATTTCTCTTTATCGGTACGCAATTCGAAATCAAGGGAGGCGCGGCCCTTCTTCGCGCCTTCCGTCAAGTTCATGATCGATTTCCAGGGGCTCGTCTCGATCTCATAACCCACCTTCCCGCACAGTTTGAGGAAGAAGCGCACAACCTTCCCGGTTTACATGTCCATGCCGCCAACTTCACGCGCGAGGAGATTGCATCGCGGTTCCTTTCGCAAGCGGATGTGCTGATTCATCCGACCTATATGGACTCGTTCGGCATGGTTATCCTTGAGGCGATGGCATTTGCGCTGCCTATTATAGCGACGGACATCTATGCTATT
>JAJFIE010000257.1 GCA_021775275.1 Rhodospirillales bacterium
CGGTATTGGTCAAGGCCGACAAGGAGGGCTCGGACGGGGTCGGGGCGAATGCTCGGGGCATCCTGTCGACACATCTCCACTCGGATGGAAAGTTTGCCGATCTCCTGTACGTCGATGGCGGGCCATCTTCAACCCAAACAGTCGGACACGTCCGCATGACCGGGCGCGAAGTATTCCGGCACGCGGTAATCAATCTGGCTGCTGTTGTGGATGAAGCGCTGGAAGCCAACGGACTGAACCGATCCGATATCGATTGGCTTGTCCCCCATCAGGCGAACAAGCGTATCCTTGACGGCACGGCAAAGAAACTTGGACTATCACCGGAAAACATCGTGGTGACCGTTGACCGCCACGCCAATACGTCCGCCGCGTCAATTCCCTTGGCATTGGACGAGGCCGTCAGGGACGGTCGTATCGAGGCCGGGCAACTTGTCCTGCTGGAGGCCATGGGCGGCGGCCTGACCTGGGGCTCCGCTCTGGTGCGCTGGTAAGCTTTTTTTCAACCAATTCGGATAAGTTTTTATGTTACCTCAACGGGATACAACCATCCTTTGAGATTGACGCCAATCAAGGTGCACGTTACCCTCTGGCCAATCAAAGACGATTAAACCGATCAGCTAGGACGGGGACATGTCAGGCAGAACAATCACGCGTGCGCAGCTCGGGGAAGCCGTCTATCAGGAAGTCGGCTTGTCACGCAATGAGTCTGCGGACCTTCTCGAAACGGTTTTGTCCTATATTTCGGACTCATTGACGACAGGCGAGACGGTGAAAATCTCCTCGTTCGGAAGCTTTTCCGTTCGCCAGAAAGGACAGCGGATTGGCCGTAATCCGAAAACCGGCGAAGAAGTACCGATTTTGCCGCGTCGTGTTCTGGTGTTCCGACCGTCACAGGTCCTGAAAAGTCGCATCAATGAAGGCAACTCAGGCGCTATGGAGTAATCGATAATTCGCTATGGCGGACCCCAACGACGCAGCCCCCCGCACAAAATCACCAAAAGCTTTTCGGACCATTAGTGAAGCGGCGAGAGAGCTTGACCTGCCGCAGCATGTGCTTCGTTTCTGGGAGACGAAGTTTCCACAAATCAAACCCATGAAACGAGCCGGTGGGCGACGGTTTTACCGTCCGGAAGATGTCGAACTTCTCACCCGCATCAAGATGCTGTTGCATACGGAAGGTTACACCATCAAAGGTGTGCAGAAACTGCTTCGGCAGAACAGCGGGCATGGGCAGGAACGGGGGCCGGATCAGGGAATCCCCCCGTCCGTGCCCGAGAACGACAACCAGAAAATAAAATCAAATGACCGGCAGTTGCAGATGGAAGCAGAAATCAATGCCGCTATCGGTGAATTGGAAAGCGTTCACGCCGATCTGCTGGCGGCCAGAAAACCTTCATAAGGCCGCTCGGACATTTCCAATACAGCAACGCTTGTCCCCGCTCACAAGCCTGCGTATAGTGCGCGCCGCGCTATGAGACATCATGGTGCGGTTGGTGGCGCCAAGGCACCGCAAGAATACCCCGGATCCGGGGGGTAGCTCAGTCTGGTAGAGCACTCGGCTGGGGGCCGAGCGGTCGCAGGTTCGAATCCTGTCCCCCCGACCAATATTGTTGACCAAAACAGCTCCCAAAACCTGAATGCATATCAAACATGGCGGATTTCCCGGCTTCACCGTCTTCTCAACAGTCGCCTGACAATCCGGTTTTCCTGAACAGCAGCCTCATTGGCACCCTGCTGTATCTGACGGCCTTTGCAATCCTGCCTGCCATGGACGCCATCGCCAAGCATCTGGGCGATCACCTCAATCTGGTGCAGATCACCTGGGGCCGATACTTCTTTCATTTCCTGTTTCTATCCCCACTGGTGTTATACCGATATGGTTTGAGTGCGCTACGGCCTGAACGATTTTTTCTGCAAATTTTACGCGGTGGATTTTTGTTGGCCGCGACGTTGTTCTTCTTCGGCGCTATTATCGTGATGCCTATTGCCGATGCCCTGGCCATTGCTTTTGTCTCACCATTTCTGGTGACCATCCTCTCGCCCTTTATGTTAAACGAACGAATTGGCCTGTACCGTATCTCCGCCGTGCTGGTCGGTTTTGTCGGTACCCTGATTATTATCAGGCCAGGCATCGGTGTATTCAACAGTGGCGCCCTGATGGCCCTCGGCACCGGTACCATGTACGCCTTTTATTCCATCGCCACGAGGAAACTGTCGGGAACAGCACCGCCGATCGTGACTCTGACCTTTACAGCTCTGCTCGGAACCATGGTCATGAGCGCCGCCATGCCGTTTTACTGGTCACCTCTGGAGCTCTCAGACTTAGGCTGGATGATCGGCATGGGTTTGTTTGGCGCACTGGGGCACTATTTTTTTATTAAGGCTTATGACTATGCCGAAGCGTCGTTTCTGGCGCCGTTCTCCTACGCTGAGATCGTCACGGCCACCCTGTTCGGGTTGATTTTTTTCGGTGATTTCCCTGACGCATGGACATGGACCGGAACGGTTATTGTCATTGCATCGGGAATCTTCATTTCGCTTCGCGAACGTTACCGTGCCAAGCGGGAATTAAACGCGGCGTCGGATGTAGCGCCCAATCTCTGACAGCAAAACCAGATTAACGAAAAACGACCGGCCCGAAGGCCGGTCGCAAGTCTGCGCTCTTGAGGGAAGGGTGTGACCTGTAATAAACAGGATCGCTTCCAATTATGTTTATGCCACAAAAGGGAGAAAGCTGATGTGATGGTTGTCACACATCCAAAGATATTTTCAAAATATATTTTAACATGTTGTTATTAAAAGGATTTTATGATCCCGGGGCAGGAATTACTTCATTCGCACCCTTCATTTCATCGCCACCACAGCCGCAAATACGTTCCAGCTCATCCAGCAACGCCTGTACATCTTCTTTTTTTATCCCTTTATGGAAGGCGCCACCGGGGATCAGGCGTGCATTGGGGCCGTCCATACACATACCGAAACAGACCAGACGCTCCATGCCCACCTGAATACCCCGTTCGCGAATACCGGCTTCCATAGCATCAGCAATCGACTCACTGCCACGCGCCGCACAGGAAGGTTTGTCAGCCCCAAGTCTGCGATTGACGCAGATGGCGAATGTGTGAGGTGCATCGGTCATAGCGGTTTCTTGTGCTTATACTTGAGTTTATACAGAGGAAATCACTTCGGGAGTTTAATGAAAAACTTCATTTGCAGTCGCAAGGTTTTCCTGTCCGCCCCATGGTGCGTATATGGGGTGTCACTCGCCGGTCGCCAAGACCTCGCGACCATGATCGGTCAATCGGCACACCAGCCAGTCGGGCTTGATAGAGTTGTTGAACCAAGGCTCAGCCCATCCCTTGTCCAGACAGCTACGAATGGTTTTTTCGTTGTAGCGCTGACCTTCCTCGTCAAACAGCGGCAACTTGCCACCGGCCTGATCCAGGCCTCGCGACAGCCATCGTTGCTGGCTATCGGATAACGGCGAAACCTCCCCCGCCTGACGGCGCGGCCTGGCCTGTATTCTGGTCACAGGGAACGGGTGAACGCGATTTTCCTGATTTTTCACGATCGCACTTCCTGAATGCATGACAACGAATCAACGGACATGGTAGGTGAAATCCGGCTTTTGGCCAAGTTTCATCAGATGACATAACCGTTACAAGGCTACGGAAGGATGATGGTGATGACCGCCTGAGCGGCAATTCCTTCGCCTCGCCCGGTAAAGCCCAACCGTTCTGTTGTCGTTGCTTTGACGTTCACTTGCTCGCCCGCAATGCCAAGAATAGCTGCAAGGCGTTCTACCATGGCGGTTCGGTGCGGGCCGATTTTTGGCATCTCGCAAATGATTGTCACGTCAACATTGATGATCCGGCCGTTTTTCGACGACAGCAACTCGGCCGCATGGCTAAGAAAGATTTTCGACGGCACATCACGCCACTGTGCCTCTGTCGGCGGAAAGTGACTTCCGATATCGCCCGCCGCCATGGCGCCCAGCAGGGCATCAGTCAGCGCGTGCATGGCCACATCGGCGTCTGAATGCCCCTCCAGGGAATGTGTATGCGCAACTGTGACCCCGCATAACGTCACGGCATCACCGTCGCAAAACCGGTGGACATCAAACCCCGTCCCGGTCCGGCTCACCCCGGTGGTCCATTTCCGGCGTGCGGCATCCAGATCCCCGGTTGTGGTGATTTTCACGTTATCTTCCTCTCCCTCCACCAGGGTGACTTCAAGGCCCGCCATTTCGGCGACGGCGCTGTCGTCTGTCAATGTTGCCACCATGAATTCCCGGTGTGCGGCAAGGATCTCCGGAAACCTGAACCCCTGCGGCGTCTGGGCGCGCCACAGATCGTCGCGTTTCACGGTTTCATACACCATGCCATTCGCGTTCTCGCGCTTCAGGGTATCGACCACCCGGATACCAGGAATAACGGCGGGATGGCTATTCAATGCCTGGACGACGGAAGAAATCAGCGGGGCAGAAACAAAGGCACGGGCGGCGTCATGGATCAGCACCCGCGCCGGAGCAGGCGGCTGCGATGCAAGGCTCTCCAACCCCAGACGCACTGAATCCTGACGGGTCGCCCCACCGGACACAGGGGCCATGACGTTGAGGCCCCGGGCCGCATCTGCAAACAACGCAGCATCGTCCGGATGAATGACCGGCAAGACGCCATCAATGTCAGGATGCGAACAGAATGCCTGTAGTGTTCGCCGGATTAATGGCTCGCCACCGATATCCATATATTGTTTTGGTAAATCCGCCGCCATACGTGCGCCACGGCCCGCTGCAACCACAACGGCAATGCACGTGGTCGATGTCGCTGAAATTGCTGAAGGCAATGGGGTCATAGATGTTTTTTCACAGGAAAATAAAAAGTTGACGAGACAAGAATTCAATCGCTGCTGTCTGTCTTACTTTGTTTTTGCCCCGGAACAAATGCCTTTACCGCCCAGATTATGCACATGTCTCCCGGTTTTTTGCTGCCAAATCGTTCAAGGAGTTGGTAATGTGCCGCGCCCGGTCGTTTTCCGCTCATGCAAGTTAACCCAACCATATGCCGTGTTAGATAATTATGTCAGATAACATCATCTTCAGTTTAGCCGCTTTGGCGGCCATTATCCCTGCCGTGATATCGGCGTCCAGACAAAATCAGACACGTAACGGGATGTACTGGGCCGTTCTCGGGCTGGCAGTCATCGGGCCTTTAATCTGGCTCGTGGTGCGCTCAAACGGAGAATGGCGAACCGAGTTTTCGACAGCACTCTGGATCACTGT
This sequence comes from Rhodospirillales bacterium, assembly GCA_021775275.1. Lineage (GTDB taxonomy): Bacteria > Pseudomonadota > Alphaproteobacteria > Rhodospirillales > Casp-alpha2 > JAJFIE01. The sequence goes on from JAJFIE010000257.1 coordinate 5,282, forward strand.
CGCGGCGACTTTGCTGACATTTGCCGCTATCGCACTGATTACGCGCGAGGGATGGCGTCTTAGCCCCATTGTCATGCCCTATATGGCCATGGTCGCCTTTATCGCTGTTATCTGGGAAAACACCGGTCAGGATGCACCCGAAATTCTCGACAATCCGTGGATTGTTTTCCACATTCTGATTTCCGTGCTGACCTACGCCGTAGCAACCGTGGCCGCCTGTGCAGCATTTGCCGCGTTTTTGAAGGAACGCGCGCTTAAAAACAAATCCCAGACCGTCCTGATCCAGCGCCTGCCATCGGTAAGTGACTGCGATGTCCTGCAAGTGGGGTTGCTGACAATTGCTGAAATGGTGCTGGCGCTTGGTCTGATCACCGGCGTTGCGGCATCCGTGGCCCACGGCGGCGATGTCCTGCCTACCGACCATAAAACGATTTTCGCCGTACTCGCCTTCATTGTCATCGGCATCCTGTTGCTTGTTCACAGGCGTACAGGCGTACGCGGGCGCCAGGCGGCGCGATTGGTGCTCGCCGCCTATCTGCTGTTGACACTGGCCTATCCCGGCGTGAAGTTCGTCACCGACGTGCTGCTTACCTGAACCGGAAAACTAATTCACTAGAAACATTGCAATTTCCGAGTTTCTGCACAATAAATAGGCACCAAAATCATGAAGGCCTTACTATGACCGTGAAAATCGGCAACGTCACCCTGGACAACAACATCGTGCTGGCCCCCATGTCGGGGGTCACGGACATGCCGTTTCGACGCTTGGTAAAGCGTTATGGCGTCGGTCTGGTGGTTTCCGAGATGATCGCCAGCAAGGCCATGGTGTATGCCGCGCGCAAGACCATGAAAATGTCGTCCAATTGCGCCGAGGAACAGCCTATGGCGGTGCAACTGGCCGGGTGTGAGCCGGATGTTGTGGCCGAGGCGGCGCGACTTAATCAGGACCGCGGCGCGGCGCTGATCGATATCAACATGGGGTGCCCGGTCAAAAAGGTGGTGAACGGCGAGGCTGGCTCTGCGCTCATGCGCGATGTTTCCCACGCCGGCAGAATTCTGGCAGCCGCCGTGAAGGCTGTCAGTATTCCGGTAACCCTGAAAATGCGCACCGGCTGGGACGACCATACCCGGAATGCGCCGGAACTGGCTCGGGTTGCCGAAGATTGCGGTATCCAGTCTCTTGCCGTTCACGGTCGTACCCGTTGTCAGTTCTATAAAGGGCACGCCGACTGGTCCTATATTCGCAACGTCAAGGAGGCGGTCTCGATTCCGGTCTTCGCAAACGGTGACATAAATACCCTGGACGATGCCCGCGACGCACTGGAGCAATCCGGCGCGGATGGTATCCTGATTGGACGTGGCAGCTACGGTCGGCCCTGGTTTCCCCATCAGGTTGATCATTTTCTGAAAACCGGCGTGGCGCTGGCGGACCCTGATTTACAGGTCCAGCGTGATACCGTCATGGCGCATTATGACGATATGTTATCCCACTATGGCGCGACAACCGGCATGAAGATCGCACGCAAGCATATTGGTTGGTATTCGAAGGGCCTCTATGGTTCGACGGAGTTTCGCTCTGCGGTCAACCACGAAGCGGACCCTGAACGGGTAAAATTTCTGATTTCCAGCTATTACGACCCGCTCATCGAACGATTGGCAGCCTGATGACTCCCACAGCCCTGCGACTGATTTCCGTCGATGGCGACAGCAATGATGTTGATCTGAATGTAGTTTTTAACGCCCTCGACATGCCCATCATGGTGATCAGCGATGACGGTGGGATTATCTGGACCAATACCGCCGCCGAGCACTTCATGGGCAAGAGTTCGACCGGTATACTGGGTCATCGGTTAAGTGAAATCGTCGCCTGGGGCGACGCCATGGCAACGCTGGCGCGGCGCGCTACAGAACAGAAAATCAGTGTGACCGAACATGGGGTCGAGCTGCATGATCCCCGTCAGGGCAAAATCGCCGTTGTCGATATTTCTGCCAGCCCGATTTCAGATATGGACGGCCACGTGGTGCTCCACCTGCATGAACGCACAGTCTCCCAGCAGGTAGACCGACGCCTTGGATATCTGGGTGCGGCGCGGTCTGTCAGCGGCATGGGAGCCGTTCTCGCCCACGAAATCAAAAATCCGCTTTCGGGTATTCGCGGCGCATCACAGCTGTTGGAGACCCATGTGAACGACGGCGACAAACCATTGACCACGCTGATCCGCGATGAAGTGGACCGCATCTGTGGTCTGGTTGATCGAATGGGGCAATTTTCCCATGAAACGCCCTTGCATCCGGTGCCAGTCAATATTCATCAGGTGCTTGACCGTGTCCATCAGGTTGCCGCCAATGGTTTTGCCAGCCATGTTCATTTTGTGACCAATTATGACCCGTCGCTACCACCCGCTTCAGGAGAACGTGATCATCTGATCCAGATATTTCTCAATCTGGTGAAAAATGCGGCAGAGGCCGTCCCCCTCAAAGGTGGAGAAATCTGCCTGACCACAGCATACCGACCAGGTGTCCGGCTATCGCTGTCCGGTGAAGAAGCGCCTCGCCATCTGCCGCTGATCGTTGAGGTGACCGATAATGGAGCCGGAATCTCTGACGATATTCGCAATTACCTGTTTGATCCGTTCGTTACCTCGAAACCCCACGGTAGCGGCCTCGGATTGGCGCTCACGGCAAAGATTGTTGGCGATCATGGCGGATTGATCGATTTTGACAGTGCGCCCGGTCGATCAACATTCCGCGTGTTGCTTCCATTTCATACCAATAATGATGTCGGTGTTGATGGAGCTTTGGCATGAGCAACCGCGGCTCCATTCTGGTGACGGACGATGATGCGGGGATCAGAACGGTTGTAACCCGGGCACTGACCCGCGCAGGGTTCGATGTAACGCCCCTTGCCGATGGTGAATCCCTGATGCGATGTGTGGACGCCGGCGAGGGTGATCTTGTCATCAGCGATGTTGTGCTGCCGGATGCCAATGGGATTGAACTCATCCCGCGTATTCGCGCACAGCGTCCGGACTTGAAAATTATCGTCATGAGCGCCCAAACAACCCTGATGACCGCCGTCAAGGCATCGGAAATGGGCGCCTTCGAATATCTTCCAAAACCATTTGATATCAATGAATTAATAAAAATATCTAAAGCAGCGCTGGAAAACACTAACAACCTGACTCCGGCAACCGATTTGACCCAGTTGGACGAACACCTTCCAATCATTGGCCGGTCTCCAGCCATGCAGGATATCTACCGGACCATTGCTCGCCTGTTGGGAACCGACCTGGGCGTGATGGTTACCGGTGAGTCGGGAACCGGTAAGGAGTTGGTCGCGCGTGCGCTCCATGACTTCGGCAAGCGGCAGGGCAAGCCCTTTGTCGCCGTCAACATGGCCGCCATTCCACGCGACCTCATCGAGAGCGAACTGTTTGGCTATGAGAAGGGGGCGTTTACCGGTGCATCGCACAAAAGTCCGGGCCGGTTCGCGCAGGCAGAAGGAGGCACGCTATTTCTCGATGAAATCGGCGATATGCCCGCAGATGCGCAGACCCGGCTGCTTCGGGTCTTGCAGGAAGGGGAATACTCCTCCGTTGGCGGACGAACGGCCGTCAAAACCGATGTGCGCATTGTTGCCGCCACCCACCGCGACCTGCGCCAACTAATTGCCGATGGAAATTTCCGCGAAGACCTCTATTTCCGCCTCAACGTGGTTCCCCTGCGCATTCCCGCCCTGAGAGACCGGATTGATGACATTCCTGAATTGGCGCGTTTTTTTCTGCGCAAGGCGCGAGAAGCCGACCTGCCGGAGAAATCCCTGTCCAAGGGCGCATCGGAATGCCTGAAACGCTATCCATGGCCGGGCAACGTGCGGGAGTTGGAAAACCTCATGCTGCGGCTTACTGTTCTGGCCACTGAGGACATGATTTCAACTGAGCTTGTTGAGGGCGAGCTTTCCGATACGGACGGCAAAAACAATAATGACGTTTCTGACTCAGGTGGTATCAGCGGTTCGGTCGAACGGCATCTGAGCGACTATTTTCGCGCCCATCGGGGCCGGTTGCCGGCAGCCGGGTTATATGACCGTGTGCTCCGTGAAATCGAAAATCCCTTGATTTGCCAGACCCTCAAGGCGACGGGCGGTAACCAGATAAAGGCCGCTGCCGTGCTGGGGTTGAACCGCAATACCCTGCGCAAGAAAATCAAAGAACTCGGTATTGACGTGGTAAAGGGACGGCGATGAACCAGTCCCTCGCAGAGAAACCAAAAGGGTTTGAGCGCCTTCTCGCGTGGACCAGTCATGGGCAATCGGCGCGCAAGGTAGCATACTTTATCACCGCAGCCGCCGTCCTTTCAGGCATCGCCACGGCCATGACCATGACCGGTGCACGGTATGATCTGCAGCTGGCTCTCTACCTGCTCTATGCCGACCTGGTTCTGCTGCTGTTGCTGGCCGGACTGGTTACGGCAAAGCTCGTTTCATTTTGGAAGGAGCGCCGCCGCCTGGACAGCGGCGTAGGGTTGCACACTCAGCTTGTGCTGATGTTCAGCCTGATCGCGGTGACGCCAGCGGTACTGGTCGCCATCTTCGCCGCCGTCTTTCTCAACGTTGGACTGCAAGGCTGGTTCAGCGACCGGGTCAAAGCCGCCGTAGAGGATTCCGCCGTGGTCGCGGCGGCCTATCTTTCCGAGCACCAACAAGGCATCCGTGCCGATGCCTTTGCCATGGCCAACGATTTGAACCGGCAGGCCGCTGCACTCTCCATCAATCCACAGCAGTTCAGTCGTATTTTAACAGGGCAAGCCAATCTGCGCGGTATACCCGAGGCAATTGTCGCGGACAGCAACGGGGGGATTATAGCGCGTTCGCAATTCAGTCAGGCGCTGGAGTTCGAATTTGCGCCGGACTGGGCGCTGAACCAGGCGGCAACCGGCGAAATCGTAGTATTGACCAGTGATCAGGACGACCGGGTGCGCGCCGTGGTGCGGCTGGGACGATTCGTTGACGCCTACCTACTGGTTGGGCGGTTTGTTGACCCCCGCGTGGTCGATCATGTGGAGCGGGTCAATCGCGGCGTTACCCAGTACAGGGATATTGAGAAAAAGCGCGGCGGCATTCAGGTCACGTTCGTCATGTTGTTCGTTGTTGTCGCACTCATGATGCTGCTGGCCGCCGCATGGGTCGGACTGACCCTTGCCACCCAATTCGCCACGCCAATCTCCAGCCTTGTTGCCGCCGCCGAACAGGTGAGGGATGGCGATCTGGCCGTCAACCTGCCGGAAGGCAGCAATTTGGCGGAAATTGATACCCTGATGCGCGCGTTTAACCGGATGACAGCACAATTGGCATCTCAACAGGACGGCCTCATGGAAGCAAACGTCAAACTGGACGAGCGCCGCCGGTTTACGGAAACGGTGCTGGCCGGTGTATCGGCCGGTGTCTTCGGGTTGGATCAGCAGGGCCGCATCAATCTGCCAAA
>JAJFIE010000258.1 GCA_021775275.1 Rhodospirillales bacterium
AGGGCTGCTCATGAGCGATATCCGTCACACCACTCAACGCGCATTCTTTCGCGCCGTTATTGACACCGCACCCGACGAAGCAGCGTCCCTGTTCAAAGGCCTGCGCACACGCCTTGACGAACAACTTTCCGCCGATGGCATCGAAGAGGAAAAGAGGCGCTTCCGATGTTTTGCTGACTTGCGATATGAGGGGCAATTTCACGAATTGCTGACCCCTATCGACGATCCGGGAACAAAAGGTTGGTGGGACGATGAAGCCATCCGCACCCGTTTTGTTGATTTGCACCAAAAGACCTATGGCCATGCAGACCCGGATTCGCCAATAGAAATTGTCAATTTGCGCATGGAAGGGTTTGGCCAAATTGACAAGGTTGGCCACGATTCCCGCCTGACCGAAGCCGACCGGGCTGTCCCCTCTCCCAACAATCGCCAGGTTTTTCTTGGCGCCGGGCAGGGCTTTCAAAGCATTCCCGTTCATGTCAGGCAGAGTCTCCGGGAAGGAGACCTGTTTGGTGGCCCTGCACTGGTCACGCAAACGGATTCGACCGTACTGCTACTTTCCGGTCATACTGCCAGGGTCGAATCGAATGGCATCATGGTCATCACCCGGAAAGCCGGAGAAAAGCAATGAACGTTGATCCTGTCAGTCGCGATATTTTCCAGCACGAACTAATTGGTGTCGCTGAGGAAATGTCCGTAGCACTCCGGCGTTCGGCCTATTCCTCAATCATCTGGGATATGTACGATTATGCCTGCGGGCTGTTGTTACCGAACGGCGATATGATCGCACAGGCAGAAACCATTCCGGCGCAACTGGGTATTATGCCCACAGCGGTTCAACACATTTTGGAAGAGATACCACTTTCAGAATGGCACGATGGTGATGTAATCGTCTGCAACGACCCATACCGTGGCTGTACGCACACCATGGATATCGTTTTGTTTAGCCCCGTCTTCTTCGATGGCGATATCATTGCCATTGCCTCGACCATTGCCCACCACATAGATGTCGGCGGCAAAGTGCCCGGCTCGGAAGCGGCAGACAGTGTTGAGTTGTTTGAAGAGGGACTCGTATTGCCGCCCCTGAAATTGCTGGAAGAGGGTGAGCCCAACAATGCTATTTTCTCCATCATCAAGACGAATGTCCGCGATCCGCGCGCAAGCCTCGGTGATTTGAGGGCGCAAATTGCCGGATGTCGCACGGGAGAAAACCGGCTTCGTGATCTCTGCAAGCGTCATGGCAAGAAAAAGTTCCGCGCCCTCGCCGAGGCCTGCCTCGACTACACTCAAGCATACATCCAAAATGCACTTGGCGATGTGGATCAGGCAAACAATCAAACCAGCGTGCTGATTGAAGATGATGTTACGTCAGATGAACCTATCCGCATCCAGGTTGCTGTCACCATTAGTAGCGGGCGCCTGAAAATAGACTTTTCCGGCACCAGTGAGCAGCGGGAGAATAGCCTCAACTGTCCGGCGTCATCGACCGTATCCATGGTTCATTATGCGGTGAAGGCAATCTTCGCCCCTGGATTGCCGCAGAACGAGGGTTGTAACAGACCCATCGACATCATTGTGCCGCAAGGTTGCCTGTTGGCGCCAAAATACCCGGCAGCGGTTTCTATACGTCATCTGACGCAGCAGGCCGTGGCCGATGCCGTTATTAAAGCACTGGCGCCTGTAGTGCCGACGGCGGCATCGGCAGGCGCACATATATCGTTTCCAACGTTCTGCGCCGGGGGTGTGGATGACCGGAAAAACCGGGACGACCCTGCACAGCTTCCAGCGTATTATGTTATTTCTGATATTATCGGTGGTGGCATGGGTGGCTTTCAGGGCGATGACGGCATGAATGCTATCGACACCCATGGTGGAAACTGCGCCATCCTTTCCGCCGAAATCATGGAGCAGATGAGTCCTTTCCGGGTGCTGCGTAGTGAACTGATACCAGACTCGGGCGGTCCCGGCGCGTTCAGAGGTGGTCTTGGCATCCGCCGGGATTACCAACTGCTTGGCTCCAGTTCCATCGTGTCCGGCTACCTTCAGCAATCAAAACCTGGATGCCTTCCTTGGGGTTTTGAAGGCGGCGAGAACGGTGGCCCGTCCGCAGCAACGCTCAACCCCGGCACCAATCATGAACAACCCCTGACCAGCAAATGGGTTGCAGTGCGTATGCGGAACGGTGACGTCATCAGACTTGATGGCGCCGGTGGCGGAGGGTGGGGAAACCCAACTGACCGAACCCGAGACATGGTCGACCGCGATCTTTACGAAGGCTACGTCACCGCGCAATAATAACAGGCGCCTGCCGCTTATCCCATCTGCGATATCACAAACCAGATATTCATTCCTGCTGTAATGCCCCCTACGTTGATCATGGGGAACCGATTTCAATATTATGGCGTGGTCAGTGTCCGGTGCACGTTTTCCCGTATGCGTCAGCGCGATAAACTTAAAAGCTATTAGGGGTTCATGATGAATATACTTTCCAATCTCGGCACCGAGCAACTACAGGAAAAAGACAACCACTTCATTCACCCTTGGGAAAGTATGAAGGGTCTCGGCACGAACAAGCGCACCATCGTCAAACGCGCCGAGGGCATCTATTATTATGATACCGACGGCAACCGTTACATCGATGGGCCGGGTGGCATGTGGTGTGTGAACATCGGCTATGGCCGCGAAGAAATGGCCGACACCGTTCGCGACCAGACACTTGCCATGCCCTATTGTTCGCCGTGGACGGAAGCCAACGAGCCCGCCGCCCTGCTGGCTGCCAGGATTGCCGAGCTGTCGCCGGGCGATCTGAACAGGGTGTGCCTGACAAATTCCGGCTCAACCGCCGTCGATACGGCGCTGCGCTTTGTGATGTTCTACAACAACGTGCGGGGACGTCCGGAAAAGAAACATATTATTTCGCGCCACAGCGCCTATCACGGTTCGACTTACTTAAGCTCGTCAGCCGCCGGCAAGGAGCGCGACAAGAGCTTCATGGATACGGATACGGAACGCTTCCATCATATTTCCGATCCAAAGCCCTATGCCCGCCCGGAAGGCATGAGTGTGGAAGATTGGCTCGAATTCCTGTGCAAGGAGTTCGAAGACAAAATTCTGGAACTGGGCGCGGATAAAGTAGCCGCCTTCATTGGCGAGCCCTTGCTTGCCTCGGGTGGCGTGTCCATCCCGCCCAAGGGTTATCACAAGCGGTTCCTGGAAATCTGTCGCAAGCATGATGTGCTCTACATTTCCGACGAGGTGGTGACCGCATGGGGGCGGCTGGGGCACTGGTTCGCGTCGGAAGACGTCTACGGCATCGTTCCCGACATCATCACCACGGCCAAGGGCCTGACGTCGGGCTATCAGCCGCTGGGTGCGTGCCTGATCTCTGACAAGCTGATCAAGGATATCTCCGGCGACGATATGCCGGATTCCTACTTCTCCA
>JAJFIE010000259.1 GCA_021775275.1 Rhodospirillales bacterium
CCCCTGCCGCCCGGTAACCGGTCACAGCCAATAGTATAGAAACGCCCGTTGGTGCCGAACACCAATAGTTTGTCGGTTGTATAGCCCTCGACGGCAAAGCGTTCTTTGTCACCGTCCTTGAAGCGCAGTTTATCGCCATCCAGGGCATGCCCTTTTATGGCGCGAATCCAGCCTTTTTCAGAGCACACAATGGTAACGGGTTCGCGCTCGATCATGGCTTCCAGCGGGACAATAACGGCTGTCGGTGGCAGGCCGATCTCGGTGCGGCGCTGACCGATGGGATCATCCTTGGCAAAACGCTTCTTCGTGGCAGTGATTTCGTCACTGATAATCTTCCAGCGCGCCTTCTCATTCTTCAGCAACGCCGTGATCTGCTTGCTTTCGGCGCTCAAGTCGGCGTGTTCCGTGCGGATGGTTTGTTCTTCCAGTTTGCGTAACTGCCGCAGTCGCATGTTCAGGATGGCTTCAGCCTGAACATCGTTCAGGCTGAACGCCTTTATCATTTGCGCCTTGGGCTCGTCTTCTTCGCGAATGATCCGGATTATTTCATCCAGGTTCAAGTATGCGATCATGAAACCTTCAAGAAGTTCAAGGCGTTGTATTATTTTATTCAAGCGGTAGGCTGATTTCCTTACCAACACCACATGACGATGGTCCAGGAAGGCCTGTAGGGTTTCACGAAGGTCCATGACCCGCGGTACATTGTGCGCGTCGAGTACGTTCAGGTTGAGGCTGAAGCGGGTTTCCAGATCCGTCTGCATGTAGAGCTGCTCCATAAGCGGCTCTGCTTCGACGGTGCGGCTCTTGGGTTCCAAAACAATGCGTACGTCATCCGTGGACTCGTCTCTGATGTCGGCCAGAAACGGGAGCTTCCGCAGTTCCATCAATTCTGCAATTTTCTCGATTAACCGCGCCTTCTGGACCTGATAGGGAATTTCAGTGACGACAATCTGATATTGACCATGGCTCTGGTTTTCCACGACCCAGCGGGCGCGAAGACGAAAGCTGCCACGCCCGGTGCGGTATGTCTCGACAATGGAGTCCCGGGGTTCAACCAACACGCCGCCTGTGGGGAAGTCGGGGCCGGGGATGAAATCCACCAGTTTGTCGAAGGTGACGTTGGGATGCTTGATGATGTGCAGCAACGCATTACACAACTCAACGATATTGTGTGGCGGGATGCTGGTCGCCATACCCACAGCAATTCCGGCGGCGCCGTTGGCCAACAGATTCGGGAAGCTGGCGGGCAGCACGACGGGTTCGGCGTCTTCGCCATCATAGGTTTCGCGGAAATCGACAGCGTCCTCATCAATGCCGTCGAGTAACATCCATGCAATTTCCGTCATACGGGCTTCGGTATAGCGCATGGCGGCGGCGTTATCGCCATCGATGTTGCCAAAATTCCCCTGCCCGTCCACTAGCGGGTAGCGCACGGAAAACTCCTGCGCCAACCGGACCAGGGCGTCATAAATCGACATGTCGCCATGGGGATGGTACTTGCCCATCACATCGCCGACCACGCGGGCGCATTTCTTGAAGCCGGATTTAGGATCCAGTTTCAGTTGTCGCATGGCGTACAGCAGACGCCGGTGCACAGGCTTGAGCCCATCACGCACATCGGGCAACGAGCGTGACATGATGGTTGAGAGCGCATAGGACAGATAACGCTCGCCCAATGCATCGGCCAGGCCGACATCGCGGATATCTTCGACGGTCGAAGAACTGGTCATGATAATCCCTGGTTTGCGCAGGTTCGCGCGTCATTGTCGGTCATAGTATGCGCCCATCGGTCAGCGTCAATCCGGGCGCATTTTGCCCGTCATTTCATTGAGTTAGCGCACCGGGACCGTCAAATTTCGCATGGTCTGGACGAATCGGGCACGGGCGTCAGGCTGCGTCTGGCCATTTTCGCCATAAACATGACGGGTCAGAAAAAATCCTGTCAGTTTAAGACCATCGAGAATCTCTGTATGGCTGCCCCCGCCACTACCCAGCAAAAACCCCGGCAAGGGCAGCAGACGGTCCTCGTAGGGCTTTGCCGCCGCCATGGATACTGCGCGCCCGGATTTCGGTGATACGTGGCTCAGGTTTTCACGGCTGGCGGTGACCGCGCATTCACTTAAATCCAGCCCGAATCCCAATTCCCCCAACACACCCAGTTCCCATTTCACATAGACCGATGGCCAATCGTCGCCTTGCAGGGATGACAGTAGAACGGCCAATCCCTCATAGATAGCCGGATGGGGTTCACGTTCTGGTAACGTGGTTGCGGCCACGGCGCACGCCGCGCTGAGGGCCGATAACAGCACCGGCGTTGCCATGGCGTATCCTGCGTGGGCGGATACCAGCTCACAGGTGAGCGAACCCAGGTGTTCCGCCAGACGCGCCCGCCATTGGGCGCGGACCTGATTGCCCGGTTGCAGGATACCGCGTTTGGATTTTCCGGCGCCGCCCCTGATCAGGCCAGCGTACCGTCCGTGTTCACGACTAAGCAACGTCGCAATCAATGACGTTTCGCCGTGTCGGCGGGTATCTAGGATTACGGCGTCGTCAGTCCATTCCATGTGCGGGATCGCGCCTTAAAGTCAGGGAATCGCCGGTATGATACCATGCAATGTACCTAGGCGCTGAAATCGAGGCCCCAGTCGCGATAGCGCTCGGGATCGTCACTCCACTTCTCGCGGACTTTAACGAACAACATGACATGGACTTTTTGATCAAGAATATCTTCCAGTTCCGCCCGTGCCGTCGCACCGATGGATTTGATGCGCGCACCGCCCTTGCCAAGCACAATCCCCTTCTGGCTGTCACGCTCCACATAGATGACCTGATTGATGGCGACGCTGCCATCGGGACGTTCTTCCCAGTTTTCGGTTTCCACGGTGGCGGAGTATGGCAGTTCCTGACGTAACTGTAGGTAAAGCTGCTCGCGGGTGATCTCGGCGGCGAGCAGGCGCGCCGGCATGTCCGAGACCTGATCGGGTGGAAACATCCACGGACCGGAAGGCAGTGATGCCGCCATGTCCTTTATCAGATCATCGACGCCATCGCCGTTGAGAGCGGAAATCATGTAGGTGTCGGTGAATGTGCCCGCTTCGTTCAGGGCCGCAGCAAGGGCAAGCAATTCCGGCTTCTTCACCAGATCGACCTTGTTCAGGGCCAGGGCCACCCGCCTTTTTTGCTCACCCAGGTTTTTTACGATGCGTTGGGTATCGTGATCGAAACCACGTTTGCAATCGACCAGCAGAATAACCATGTCGGCGTCGGCGGCACCCGACCAAGCGGCAGCGACCATGGCACGGTCGAGGCGTCGCCGGGGTTCGAAAATTCCCGGAGTGTCGATGAAAATCAACTGGGCATCTTCCACCATCATAATACCCAGAACGCGGGTTCGGGTTGTCTGTACCTTTGGCGATACGATGGATACCTTGGTGCCGACTACGTGGTTGATGAAGGTGGATTTGCCCGCGTTAGGCGCACCGAGAACGGCGATGAAACCCGATTTTGTCTCGTTATTGGTCATATCAGACATGGGTTTCGTCAGCTTTCAGTATTATTCAACGTCGTGACTGGCGGCATCGGGGTTGGCAATATGATTCAGCATGGCCGCCGCCGCATCCTGTTCGGCGCGACGTTTTGACGGGCCAGAAGCGTTTTGATCAGAATATCCCTTGATGGAAACGGTGATGATGAAGGTCGGTGCATGGGAGGGACCGGATTGGGCAGAGACACTGTATTCCGGTAACCCCAGGTCTCGCGCCTGTGTCCATTCCTGAAGGGCTGTCTTGGCATCCTTCGGCGGTGTCGGATCTTCATCCACCAGGCCCTGCCAGTTGCGCACAACAAACTGACGGGCGGCTTCCA
>JAJFIE010000260.1 GCA_021775275.1 Rhodospirillales bacterium
GTGCGTTCAGTGGTGATGATGAAATCGATGACAGAAACATTTCTGATGAACTCGGTAAGTGGCTGCCCGATCACATGATCCCGCGCGCTCTGTTTCGTATGGATGAAATGCCCCTGAACAAAAGCGGCAAAGTCGATCGACCCCGGATTCGTCAGTCTTATGAAAATGCAGCATAAAATATGAATTGCCCGCAAAGTGAAACGCCCGCAACAACAATCGTTTTTCGGGCAGTTGACGAGGTCAACGCCAACCTGCCGGTGGATCTTATGCTTGAGAAGGAACGCGATGTCACGTTGCTCGGTAACGGTCGCATGATCGATTCCTTGGGATTGATGATTCTTCTGAGTTCCATCGAGAGGTTTGCTTCTGAATCTATGGGTCGGAGTGTCCGCATTACGCTAGAGGATGCGGACGATCCCGAGACCGATCCGTTGCAAACTCTTGGAACCTTGATTGATTACGTCGACCAGAGGCTATAGGCCTGATATGCAACCTCTCTTGCTAATGGGTGCCGGCAGCGGGGCGACAGAAGTTCTCGAACTGATCCGTGATATTAATGAACAAAATCCGACATTTGAAGTCACAGGCATCCTTGATGATGACCCCGAGAAACACCACATGGATATCGAGGGCAACACGGTACTTGGCGCACTTGATCTGGTTTCCAGACACCCGCAAGCGGCTCTTGTGTTCAATATGGGTTCGCACAAGGACCGCTTTGCCCGCTACCGGATTCTTGACCGTCTCGGTGTTGCGCTTGAGCGGTTTACCACCTTGGTTCATCCCGGTGCGAAGGTATACGGCTCTGCACAGGTTGGGCCAGGTTCAATTATTCACTTCGGCGCAATCGTCGGCCCGGATACGCGATTGGAAGGGATCAACATTATTCATTGGAATGCGGCAATCGGCGCACGAAATTTATTGGGTGAAGGCGTTATCGTGTCGCCCAATGCGACGACGAACGCCGATGTAACGATTGGCCCTTATAGTTTTGTGGGTAGCGCCAGCGTGATTACCGATGGCCTGACTGTGGGGCCTGGTTGTCTGGTGGCGTCCGGTGATACGGTTTTTCGGGATGTGCCGCCAGGTGCATTCAGGATGGGCATGCCCCCCAGAGAACTTTCGCGCGAAGATGTGCCCGCAACCGTCCTTGAATGCTGGAACAGAAGATGAAGGTCGGTTTCGGGCTAACCATTGCAAACTGATAGCCAGCTATAAATAAACCCAACGGCCCTTTGATTGGAAACACCATGAATGTCATGAATGCATCCGTTGACGACCTGTTCATGAACAAGGCGGATCAGCGATTTCCGCCCTACATTTTGTTCGTTATTACAAACGTCTGTAACGCGAAATGTACGTTTTGTCCCCAGTCGATCATTGCTGACGCGCCCGATTTCGCGAAACAGCATATGAGTTGGAAGCACTACACCCAAGCAATTGACGAAATTGCCGAAACAGATGTCCGGATTGTCAGAATCACGTCAGAGGGCGAGCCCATGATGCACCCGAAGACGCCGGAAATGGTCGCCTATGCCATGAGTAAGGGAATCGACAAGGTTGATCTGACGACCAACGGCAGTCTGCTCAAGGGCAAACGGCTAAAACAGCTCATGGAGAGCCCGCCGAATATTATTGATATTTCCATTGATGCCTATTACCCGGAAACCTTTGCGAAATACCGTGTTGGCCTTGATTTCCAAGAGGTCCTGGACAATGTGCATCACCTGCTCGAAATTCGGGACCCTTCGAAAACCAAAGTCGTCGTCTCCATGATCCATCACGATGGTCTCGATGATGAGGTCAAGCTATTCCGCAAGTATTGGGAAAAACATGTCGATAACGTTGTCGTGCGTAAGCCACACACCAATCTTAACTCCGTTGATGTTGGCGTTCAGGAGCTTCCCAAGGAACGCTGGCCCTGCCCGCATCTGTGGCACAGGGTTTTGATTAATCACCTCGGCCACATCCGGTTCTGCCCGGTCGACTGGTACGAAGGTTCACACATCGGTTCGCTCGATGAAATGACCATAGCCGAAGCCTGGAAAGGCCCAATGATGCAGGAGCTCCGCGACAGGCATGTTCGGGGGGACTATGCTGGCTCTGGCGTTTGCGAAAACTGTGTCGATTGGTCGGCCTCTGTGTGGGGCAAGGGCTGGATCAATATGGTCGAAAAGAAAGAAATGCAAACAGCGTAGCTGCCGGCTAAAACCAGAGAGAAGAAAATGCGAGAAGTAGAAATTTGCGGGAAAATGGTCGGCGACGACCACCCGACGTTCGTCATCGCCGAAGCCGGCAGCAACCACGACCGCAGTGTCGAAACCGCCTGCAAACTGATCGATGTGTCTGCCGATTGCGGTGCGGATGCCGTCAAGTTCCAAACCTACGTCGCGGAACTATCATTCTCGACACGCACGACGGTGCCACAGCATTATCGGGAGCGATGTGGCTTCGACGAAACCGCTAACATGTGCGACCTGATGAAATACGTGGAGCTATCGCGAGAGCAGCATGCGCCCGTTATTGAACACTGTGCAAAACGCGACATCTCATTTTTCTCATCGGTGTTTGACATGTCGGATGTTGATTTCCTCGAGACCTTCGATGTTCCCGCCTACAAGATCGCGTCCTACGAAATCAGTCATTTCCCGTTGCTCAAGAGAGTTGCCGAAACTGGCAAGCCCGTTGTTCTCTCAACCGGAATGGCGACTCTGGGCGAGGCAGAGAAAGCACTGAATATACTGGCGCAAAACGGTCTCGATGATGTTGTGCTGTTGCACTGCATCAGCAACTATCCTGCCCTGCCCGAGGATTCCAACCTGCGTGCGATCAATACCCTGAAAGCCGCATTTGGTGTTCCCGTTGGACTTTCCGACCACAGCCCAGGGGTCGATGTCGCCAAACTCGCCATCGCGGTCGGCGCAGACATGGTTGAGAAACATATTACGCTCGATCAAAACTCGCCTGGACCGGATCATCCGTTCTCCATCAACCCGGAGGAGCTTAAGGCATTGGTCGAGGGCGCACGCTATGTGGAGACAGTCCTGGGTGACGGGCGAAAGGTGTGCCGCGACGCGGAACAGGGCATGCGTTCACTTGCCCGGCGAAGTGTGGTCGCGGATATCGAAATTCCCAAGGGCACCAGAATTACCTCCGAAATGCTGGTCGTCCGTCGTCCGGGCACCGGTCTTCACCCGGAAAACCTTGATGTCGTTATCGGTTCCGTCGCCAGAAAAGACATCCTCGACAACGAGCCCCTTCAGTGGGACATGTTAATTGAGCGCGATCAGGGTTGATTTCTGTGACCGCTGACAGACCGCGAATTTGCGCCACGATTGAGGCGCGCATGACCTCGTCCCGTCTTCCGGGCAAGGTCATGAAGCCGGTCCTTGGCAAGCCGACACTCGAGTTGATGATCGAGCGGGTGAAACAGGCGGCTTCGCTTAACGACATTATCCTGGCAACGACTACCAACAGAGACGATGACTGCCTCGAAGAACTTGCCGGCCAAATCGGCATCAAGTGCTACAGGGGAAGTGAGGATGATGTTCTCGACCGCGTTTTGCGTACGGCGCAGACCAACGACATCGATATCATCGTCGAGCTGACCGGAGATTGCCCGCTGATTGATCCCGCGATCATCGACTGCGCTATTGAGGCCTATTTTGAAACCGGTGTTGATTACGTATCCAACAGCCTGATATCGTCCTATCCCATTGGCATGGGAGTTCAGGTATTCGCACGAAAAATTCTGGAAGATGTTGCACGGCGCACTGATGCGCCGGATGATCACGAACACGTCAGCTTGTTCATCTATCGCAATACAGAGGACCTCTACAGTCTGCACAATTTCACAGCGCCTGACGAATTGACCGATCCCTATCTCAGATTGACGCTGGATACGGCTGAAGACTTTGAGGTTATCAGCCGGATTTTTGAGGCACTGTACCCAGATAACCCCGCATTCGGCCTCACGGATACGCTTGCTTTCCTCAAGGCAAATCCGGAAATCCGCAAGATCAATGATAATGTCGACCAACGCT
>JAJFIE010000027.1 GCA_021775275.1 Rhodospirillales bacterium
ACGGCACTTACCTGGGCGGTGTATTCTGGGCGATTGACAACGGTTTGCCCGCCGGCATCTCGGCGCTTATCGTCTCGCTTCAACCGCTGGTTACGGGACTGGCTGCCGGGCCGCTGCTTGGCGAGAAAGTTTCCCCCCGCCAGTGGGCCGGACTGATCCTTGGCTTCCTGGGCGTCGCCATGGTCGTGGAGCAGAAGTTGAATTTCGGGGCAGAATTAGGCGTGGGCGACGGTGCAGGTTTCATCGCCTGCTTCATCGGCATGATCGCCATTTCAAGCGGCACGCTTTATCAAAAACGGTTTTGCGTCGGGGAAAGTCTGCGTGGCCACCAGGCCATCCAGTTGACTGCCGCAGCGCTGTTCATTGGCGTGCTATCCTTTGTCTTCGAGACCCAAACCCTGGTATGGGCGCCAGAATTCATCGTCGCCATGGTGTGGCTGGTCTGCGTCATGTCCATCGGAACCTTTACGTTGCTTTATGTGTTGATCCGGCGCGGTGCTGCGTCGCAGGTCTCCAGTCTGTTTTACCTGGTGCCCCCGGTGACTGCGGTCATGGCCTATTTTCTGTTTGACGAGACCTTGGGGTCATTGGCATTGGCGGGCATGGGTATTACCGTGGTCGGGGTTGCCTTGGCGACCCGCCAGAACTGAATTGGGCGACCCGCCAGAGTTGAATTAGGCGACGCGCAAAATTGACCACAGTCAGGACCATATTTCGACCATGACACCCATCCCCACAAGCGCTGACGGCACAGACCTCTGGGTATTCGGCTATGCGTCACTCATGTGGAGGCCGGCGTTCGCCCACACAGAAGTGCGCGACGCGTTGCTACGGGGATATTCGCGCAGGCTCTGCATCTATTCGCATCAGTACCGGGGCACGCCGGACTGTCCGGGCCTTGTTTTCGGCCTTGACCGGGGCGGGTCCTGCCGGGGACGGGTGTTGCGGGTGGCGTCGCGCGACGTGGATGATGTGGTGGCCTATCTTTACGAGCGGGAAATGATCAATCGGGTCTATCACCCCCGCATGATGGTGACGGAAACAGGCGACGAGCGCATCCATTCACTCGCCTTTATCGCTGACAGAGACCATCACCAGTACGCCGGAACGCTGGCCGACGATGATGCCGTGAAACTTATCCGTCAGGGCCATGGCTCGGGCGGGCCATGCATGGACTACCTGCGGAACACCGCGACGCACCTGCGTGAGCTTGATATCCACGACCGTTATCTGGAGCGCCTGCTAATGCTGGCCGGACAAGATTAATGAACGGGAAACTCCACCCAGAAGGTGGAACCGACGCCGGGCTCGCTCTCAAAATCTATGCTGCCGCCCATGAGTTCCACCAGCTTCCTGGTGATCGAAAGGCCTATTCCGGTACCCGGCACGTCCCTGACTTGCTGACGTAACCGGTCGAATGGCTCGAACACCTGGGCTTGCAACTCCTCGGGAATGCCGATCCCTGTGTCTCTGACGTAGATTCGCAAACTTCCGCCTTCCCCCTCATAGCAGCCATATTCGACCAATCCGCCCGGTCGGTTGTACTTGATTGCGTTGGAAATCAGGTTGAGTAAAATCTGTCGCAATCGGACACGGTCGATATACACAGATCGGGCGGATTTTCTACCTTCTTTCAATTTAACGCCGGTCTCGGTGGCAAGCTGATGCGCGACCGGCAGAATTTCCGAAAAAACCTCGCACGGGGCGAGCAGTTGGAAGTCCATATCAACGACGTCGTTCTCGATTTTTGCAAAATCCAGGACGTCCCCGATCAGGTCATTCAGATGCCGCCCGGCATCGGCGATATATCGTAAATTTTTAGCCCGTTCTTCAGGATCGGACGCTTCGGCGCCAAGCTCGAGCAATTCCGCAAAACCGATGATGGCATTTAACGGCGTCCGTAGTTCATGGCTCATGCTGGAAAGAAACCGGCTCTTGGCCATGCTGGCTTCCTCGGCTTGTTTTCGCGCCTGACGCGATTCTTCTTCCGCCTGTTTCAATCTGGTGATGTCCTGAATCATGCCAAAACTGCGGATCAGCGTTCCCGTGGCGTCCGTGACCCCCTGGCCAATTTCGCGTAGCCAAACAACCTCGCCATTACAGGTATCGGCCCGGTATTCCACATCCCACCAACCCTGGCGTTCGAGTTGCGCCTCGGTTTCTGCGATCACATACTCCCTGTCGTCGACGTGCACCCCCAGTATTCGCTCGTCCTCAGGCACAGGCTGTCCGTCGAGGTTCGAAACGCTTTGGATATCCTGGAGAAAATCGGCAAAATCAGGCGTAAGATAGGTCTCGGTTTGCGTTAACTCATCGAATTCCCACAAACCTAGCTTTGCCTGCCGGGCGATGCCTGCTATCAGCTCACGATACCGGCGAGCATCCGCCTCGGCTTCCTCGCGAGCGGATTTCTCTGTTAGACGGCGCTCAACCTGCCGGAGAACACCGGGCAACATGTCCGTAAACGTCCGGGTGTTCTCCTTGGTCACATAGTAGGAGACCCCGATGTTGAGTGCCCCGGCGGCAACACTTTCGCTGCCTTTCCCGGTAATCATTATAATGGGCAGGTCCGGATTGTGTTCCAGCAACTCCT
>JAJFIE010000261.1 GCA_021775275.1 Rhodospirillales bacterium
GTGGCGTAGATAGGCTCAGCGACCACGCCCATGTGACCAATTCGGATCAGTTTCCCCATGGTTTCATTGCGCCCACCGGAAAAAGCCACACCGAAAAGGTTTCGCGCGGCTTGGCGTATTTGTGCATCCGTCACGCCATCAGGAATCTTGACTGCCGTGGTGGTCGGCGAGGCGATGCTTTCGTCCGCCGCCCACAGTTCACATCCCATGGCCTGAA
Source organism: Rhodospirillales bacterium (assembly GCA_021775275.1). Lineage (GTDB taxonomy): Bacteria > Pseudomonadota > Alphaproteobacteria > Rhodospirillales > Casp-alpha2 > JAJFIE01. Next base: position 218 of record JAJFIE010000261.1, read on the forward strand.
CGCCCGCCCGGCAGGCCTTTGCCGTCAGGGCATGCCGCGCCCATACGTTTTCGGGACCTTCTTCGAGATAATTGTCAATCGCGGCATTCAGACCATTGATCTCCGCAACCGATGGCGTGAAGGGAAATGGCTCATCCCGGCTCCACGCATTTTTCCAGTCCGACAGGCTCAATGCCGAGGCGAATGGCGCATTCTTGTTGTTTTCAATATGCTCCCACGCCCGCGCGCTCACATCCATGATGGTCAGTCCGGGCGCGCCGCCCAGACATTTACCAGGGCCGGTAATGAAAACATCGGAGAAACAATCGTTCGGATGAATGTCCATGCCGCTCCACGACGAAACGGCATCGATCAACAACAGGGCGCCATGATCGCGAATGACCCGGCCGATTTCCTTCATGGGATTGATGGTTCCCGATGGTGTGTCGTGGTGGACCGCTGAAACAACAGAAATATCCGGACGCGCTTTAAGCGCATCGGCAACCTGCTCAGGCCTTAGAGACTCATTGTACGCAACTTCGACCTCGACCAGTTCCTTGCAATAACGGGCGGCCCAATAGCCGAACCCTTTGCCGTATACGCCTGATACGAGGTTCAGGACCACATCATCTTTCGATATCAACGATGCAGCGGCGGCTTCCAAGCCAGGCGCCGGTTCCACGGACAGAATCAATGCAGGTTGATCAACCTGTAAAGCCCGCGCCGTCTTGACGGCCACGTCTTCGTAAAATTCCAGAAAATAGGGGTCGTAGTCATATTGGACCGGACTGGACATGGCGCGCAAAACGCGAGGGTAAACGCCCACCGGACCGGCAGACAACGTCACCGCAGGTTCAGATTTCCAGCCCGCCTCAATTGGTTCACTCGGCATTTTAATGCCCTCCCTGCCTTTATTTTATTGGCTGAATTTGTACCATGAGGGGGTTATTATCGTCAAATTGGTTCTCCAATTTAACTTGTTGAAAAAAATAAAAAAAGTATGATACTCGCCAACATGAAGCCGATATTGTTGCACCAATTTGTGCAAAATAGGGACCATAATGGCAGGATATGGAACCAATTTTATTATTGTCGGGGCAGGAACGGCCGGATGTGTGCTTGCCCGGCGGCTCTCCGAGGACCCGCATGCCCGCGTCACGCTGATGGAGGTCGGCGGCCCGGCCAGCGATCCAGATATAGCCGACCCGGCGAAATGGCCGTTCTTTGCGGGTTCGGCTGTGGATTGGGGCTTCAGGACCACACCGCAGGAAAACACCGATGGCCGTATCCATGACTGGCCACGCGGGCGGGTCATGGGCGGAACCAGCAGCATCAATGCCATGGCCCACGTGCGCGGACACCCGAGCGACTTCGACCATTGGGCCGCGAACGGCTGCACCGGGTGGGGTTTTACCGATCTGCTGCCCTATTTCATCCGGTCCGAGACTTCCGCCTACGGATCATCGCCACACCACGGCAATTGCGGTCCGTTACGCCTGATGCAGCCGGATGATCCGCATCCCTTGACCCGATGTTACATGGCCGCAGCGGAAGAACTCGGATGTATACCAACGGACGAGCACAATGGCGCCTGTATGACAGGGCCGACGCTGAACACCCTGACCATTGTTAATGGCAAACGCCTGAGCGCTGCGGATGCCTACCTGGAACCGGCCCGGAGCCGCGAAAATCTGGAGATCATCGACCAATGTCTGGTCGATAAGTTACTGCTGGATCAATCTAACCGCTGCCGGGGTGTCGTCTATCAGCAGGAGGGTAAGCGCCACGAATTACATACCGACGGCGCGGTCATTCTGAGTTGCGGCGCCATCGGATCGCCGCAAGTCCTGTTGCGATCGGGCGTCGGACCTGCGGACGAACTCCAAGAACTGGGCATTGATATCACTGCTGATATCCCGGGCGTCGGGAAGAACCTTCACGATCATTTGCTAAGCGGCGGCAACGTGTACCTGTCCAAAAATCCGGTGCCCCCAACCCGTTATCAGCATTCTGAGTCGCTGCTGTACGTTGATCGCGAGTCAGATTGCGCAGCTCCCGAAATGATGTTTGCCTGTGTCGTTCTGCCCGTCACCACCGAACAATTTACATCACCCGAACCCGGCGCAGCCTATACGATCATGTACGGCGTCACCGCGCCGAGAAGTCGGGGAACCGTGCGCTTGCAGTCCACCGAGCCGGATGCCATGCCGTTGATCGATCCGAACTACCTGTCTGACGCCTATGACCGCGAGGTCTATGTGGAGGCCCTCGATTTCGCCCGCAACCTCGGGGCTTCCAGTGCATTTGATGAATGGTGCGAGCGCGAGTTTCTGCCCGGTCCCGGCGTTACGTCGCTGGCAGACAAACAGGCATTCAACACCCGCGCCGCCTACACCCATCACCATCCCGTCGGCACCTGTAAAATGGGCACTGGTACGAATGCCGTTGTCTCGTCTGATCTGGCTGTTTCGGGGACTGAAAATCTATACGTGATTGATGGCTCGGTAATTCCAAAAATCACCACCGGCCCCATTAACGCAGCAATCGTCGCCATTGCCGAACGGGCGAGCGATCTGTTGCTTGGCCGACAATTCCTGACAGCAGAAATCCCATGAAAATTGGCTGGTTGATTATTGTTCTGTTAACCATGGGTTGTGCCTATGAAGCAGATTACCTGGGATCGGAAACCGATACCGTTCCCGTGCGACTTCGGATCAGCAATGCCAGTACGGATGTCTCGTTGCGGTGTTTGTTGAGTATGGCGCACTTTATCACGCGGGATATCTCCCCTATTGCCGAGGGCGACTACATCGATGTCAACCTGCTCCGAGGCGTGAAAAGTCACACCCTGTATTATCGGGAAAACTCGACCCCGTTAATGGCCATAGAAAACATCTATTGCGGTATGGATCAGGCGTGGGCGGAAACAAAAGGCAACCTGAACCTCGCCGCGTTGCGCAGCAAAAACAAAATCAACCACCATGTAATCTGTACCTCGGACGATGGATTAATTTGCACAGTCGGGAATGAAGACTGAGGTAAAATCGACTATGGTACGGTGCCAGTCCCTTGGAGAGAGCAATGCCGGATAAATCAATGTTCGATTATATCATCGTCGGCGCCGGGTCGGCTGGATGTACCCTGGTAAATCGGCTGTCCGAAGACAAAGACGTGAGCATCCTGTTGCTTGAAGCCGGCGGTTGGGACCGCGATCCATGGATTCATATTCCTCTGGGCTGGGGGAAAATTCTTCAAAAACGTCTGCATGACTGGATGTACTATTCAATCCCCGAGGACAACGTCGATGGTCGGTCTGTTGAATGTGCCCGTGGCAAAGTCATTGGCGGCTCGTCGTCCATTAACGCCATGGCCTATGTGCGCGGGAACCGGGGTGACTATGATCGTTGGGCGGCATCGGGCTTATCGGAATGGTCTTTTGAAAAAGCGCTGCCTTATTTTCAAAAACAGGAAACCTGGGAAAAGGGTGCGGACGGCTTCCGTGGTGGCGATGGCCCCCTGAGTACGCAATTCTGCAAATACAAGGACTCGTTGCTCGACGGATTCGCCGAAGCGGGCCTCGCCAGCGGTTATGGCTGGACCGACGATTATAATGGCGAAAAGCAGGAGGGATTTGGGCGATTGCAGATGACCATCAAGGATGGTCGTCGGTGCAGCGGCGCGACGGCGTATCT
>JAJFIE010000262.1 GCA_021775275.1 Rhodospirillales bacterium
GAGCACGAAAACCATCTCGAAACCGTCAGGCAGATCCACAAGCTGTCCCGGTATCTGGAAACGCTCCCCGATGCGACGCCCGCCGGCCAGATTGCGGAAGACCGGCCGGCGCTGCGACAGATCATCAGGCGGGTCCAGTCGCTGAGCGACCATCCCTACGCCGAGCCTCGTGACAATCCTTTGTCCACCGCGTTCTCACCGTTCGGGCTGGTGCGCCATGTTCTGGCGTTCTTCGGCGTCGAGAAGTTCGATGCCGCGCCGAGTAAGCTGGTCAGGGGGGCATTGTTGCAGGGCGCGCCCATCGCCGAGGACGTCGCGGCGGGGCGCGACGGCACGTGGCCTTTTCCACTATTCCCCGAAGACGACGAGCTCGGAAACGAAACCGTGGCCTCCCGCCCGGTGGTCGCCTCCGACGCGCGGGTTGCGACGCTGATCCGCATGGCCGAAGACGGCGATGGCCGGGCAACGGTTGATGACGATGAAGAGATCGTGGTTTCGGTCATCGAATTGCGCAAGCATACGTGCATGGCGTTGCAGGCTGGTGGGGCTTCGCTGGGACTGGCGGAGGAACTGGCGGATTCCATTTCCACCTCCGCGGCCTGCGGCACGGAAGTGGTCGACGGGTTGTTGACGGTTATTGGCGACCGCCAGAGGCATGCCGCCAGGGACGACGCGGCGGCGCCCGCCGGTGACGACCGTGCCATCCGCGCGCAGCTGGAAACGCAGGGCACCCCTGCCGTCGATGATCCATGCGGGTCCGCCGTTGCGGAACGCATCGAGGCAGCCAACAGGACGGGATTGCGGCTACGCAGGGGCGCCTGGCGCAAATTGACGAAGTTCGCCGAGGGCCTGCTCGTTTCCGTCGAGGACGAGGCACGGCTGAGAGAAAACGGGTTTGACGCCACCAAGGAATTTTAGAACCCGCGAGCATCGGCCATTCTTTTGAGGTCTTCTTTATGGCGCATTGCAGTCGCAAACTGGGGCGAGCTTGTACTTCCGGATAGTGCCAGAAGCGGACTTTTAAGATTTTGCACCGCTACCAAATCAATAATGGCAAAGAAACTCCCCAGTCTGCCTTAATCCTCTCTAACGGCATCGCCCCAAGGCGACATAATTTCAGTCATGCCGTAATTCTCGCCGCCTTGACGCATGACCCCGCTTGGGCAGGCAAAAGCGTAAGGATTGACCGTTCGTTTTGTCCGCACAGTGGAAAATGATTCGCCGATTTTCGCTTCAATCTCGGGCGCCAATAATTCATCAATGATCACGTGTCCTGACGTGCTGCAATCGATGCGCGCTTGGTGAAAAGCGTCCTCCAATGACATGCCGAAATCTGTCAGGAACGTTGTCAGTTGCAGCACCGAGGACATGATCTTGCGTCCACCCGATGCTCCCACACCAAACATCCGCCCATCGTTGACACCAATGACAGGGCAAATATTGGTCAAACATCGTTTGTCAGGGGCAATTGAGTTCGGTTTGTCCGGCTCCGGGTCAAACCAGAGGATGCCATTGTTCATCAGTAAGCCGCTGCTCGGCAACATGACCTTGCTGCCGAAGATCGACAACAAAGTTTGGGTGACAACAACCATGTTCCCCCATTTATCGACGACGGCGAAATTGGTGGTGCAAGTTTGGGTCCGTCCGCCGGCGACGTCACCCATGGTATCAAGGCGGGTTTCCTGTGCTTGTTGGATACCTCGCGCGATTTGCAAATAATCTTCAGCCGATGGCGCACCCGGAACGGCGGCATAATCATCCATGGTAATATCGTTCAAGGCGGCGGCCATGGTCGAACCGGCGGTCAATTCCGGTGATAGAAAAAGCTCCGCTGAGCCATGACGGTGAACCAGCGGCGCACGCTCCGCTGCGTGATAGTTTTGCAAATCCTCGAAACTTAAACTGCCGCCGGCGCGCATGACATCACCGGCGATTTGCCGTCCGGTCTCACCTTCATAAAATTCCCGCGGGCCGGCATCCGCAAGTTTCTTCAGCGTGCCCGCCATGACCGACATATCAAGCCGGTCACTTGTCAAGGCCGTCCAAGGCGTGGCCGGTGCAAGGCCGTTTCGTAGAAAGATATTTGCCGCCATTGGATCCTTGGTTAACTCCGTGACAGATGCTGTCACCAACAACGATGTGTACCAATCAATCAGCGGGCCTTTTTTCGCCAATGTGATCGATGGCTGCAGCAATTCCGCCCAGGGCATGGTCGCGTGTTTGTCATGGGCCATGCCCATGCCGTCAACGAGTCCCGGAACGGCAATGGCTGTCGCGCCCATGAGGTTTCGATCCTCACGGACACGGGTCCACGGAAACAAATCCGCCGCCGTACCTTCCACAAGGGGATAATCGGCGGGGTCAAGGCCGGTTGGTGAACGCATATTGAAATCGATGACCGATGTTTTCTGTTCATCCGCCGTATAGATGACCATGGCACCGCCACCGCCGGGGCCGCTCATCCAAGGCTCCACCACGCCCAAGGCAAACGACGTGGCAATCGCCGCATCGATGGCATTGCCGCCACGTGACAGCATCGCCGCGCCGGACATGGCGGCAAGTCGGTGTTGGGCGGCGACGATACCTTTATTCGAGGTGACGGCGTTCTTTCGAATGACTTGGGTTTTTGAGAAATTTGATTGCTCAACAAGTGCGTCGGTGATGTCCATTCGATCTGGTTCTTTCTTTATTTTTGGCGAAGCGGCTCCATCCAGAGCTGCATATAGTTGTCGATGGCGTCGGTCAGCTTTGCAATTATGCGTTATCCTAACCGTCAGACCCAAACACCTACTGCCAACACTATACATCTGAGCGCTTTGAAAGTCCCCGATGGGTCAAACCTCGACTCTATCGCGCCCCTTTCTGGTTTTGGCCTGCGAGCGGACTTCACCCGTGCCTATCCTGTTTATGAGTCCAAGACTTAGTTCAATCCCAGCCGCGGCCGCCAATTCTAGGTTTCAAAACAAGCCGTCTAGTGACCGGGACACACCGTCCTTGAGGTGAATGGTGGTTGTTTGCAGGACCGGGAGCGCCAGGGTGGCGGCCGCGTCGAGGCCCAGGAGGTGGCCGCGGAGCGCGCGACCGGCCTGGCCGTGGGTGACCAGGAGGATGGGGCGGTCGGCGGGTTGTTCCGTTAGCCAGGCGGTGATGCGGGCCGTCGTCACGGGATAGTTCTCGCCGCCGCCGGGGATGGTGTAGGTCCATCGGTCGGCCTCGCGGGCCCGCCATTCGTCCGGGAAGCGGGCCATGATCTCGCTATCGGTCAGGCCTTCCCAGTGGCCGTAGCTGCGTTCCTTCAGGCGGTCGTCCAGGACCACGCGCTCGAAATCGGCGCCGGCTTCGTCGCACAGCACCGCCGCCGTCTGCCGGCAGCGGAACTGGGGGCTGCACGCCATTGCGACGGCGTCCCAGTCCGTGATCTCGCGGGCGAGACGACGAGCCACGCCCCGCACCTGCTCGATGCCGTTCAGGGTGAGCTCGGATTCCATGTGGCCCTGGTGGCGGCCGATGCGGTTCCAGGTGGTTTCGCCGTGGCGGACCAGGAAGATTTCGGGGTGTCCCATGGGGAGTCTCATGGGGCCGGAGTGTCGGGCGCGGGAACCGAGCGGTCAAGCCGATGGCCGGTCGTGACTTTCCGATTTGTACCGACCGATGCGCTCGCTAGGATGGCGTTCACCATGATCCAACAACGGACCATTCACGCAAACGGCCTCGACCACCACCTGCGCATCGCCGGCACGGGCGAGAGCGCCATGGTGATGCTGCATGGCTGGCCCGAAACGTCCTACTGCTGGCGCCACGTGATGGCGGCGCTGGGTGACGACTTCCGCATG
>JAJFIE010000263.1 GCA_021775275.1 Rhodospirillales bacterium
CCGAAGGCGAGGTCATGCAGCTGATGACCGCCAATGACACGGAAACCGGCGAAACCGCCTATCTTGAAGTTATTACCTCAAAAACCGCCAAGCTCTTCGCCGCCGCTAGCCAGATCGGCGCTGTCGTCGCCGACCGCCCCAAAGTAGAGGAAGACGCCCTTGAAGCCTTTGGTCTGAACTTGGGCATTGCCTTCCAGCTCATTGATGATGTTCTGGATTACTCAGCGGTACAGGCCGAACTGGGCAAAGCCATCGGTGATGATTTCCGCGAGGGGAAAATCACCCTGCCCGTCATTCTGGCGTTCCGTCGCGGCGACAATGACGAACGGTCGTTCTGGCGCCGCACACTGGAACAACTGGATCAGAAAGATGGCGATCTGGAGCACGCAATCAGCCTCATGACGAAACACGAGTCCCTGAAAGACAGCGTCGAGCGCGCACGTCATTACGGTGCGATTGCACGGGACGCCCTGGGCATCTTCGAAGACTGCCCGGAAAAAGCCGCGTTCCACGAACTCATCGGGTTCTGCATTCAGCGCCCGTACTGATAGTCGGTTTCACTCGCCACGAAATTCTTTCCCTCACGGTAAAACGCACCACTTGCCGTAGCGCACCGGGGGCGCTATAACCCGCTCCCATCAGGACCGTCGGAGTGTAGCTCAGCCTGGTAGAGCACCGTCTTCGGGAGGCGGGGGTCGGAGGTTCGAATCCTCTCACTCCGACCAATATTCTTCATAACCAATTTGATTTCTATGACAGCACGCTCGCGATGCAGTCATCCAGGAAATGCACAAACCCGGCGTCATTACCCGGATTGGCGACGCAGTGGCCCCACGGCGAGTCGTAAGACTTCAGTTCCGCATTTGGCATGTGGCGGACTTCGATTTCGTTGTCTTCCGGCGGAAAATAGAGATCGGTGGTGCAGGGAATGAGAATGGCCTTGGCCTTGATAGCGCCGAGCGCCGCCTCGAAATTGCCGCCATAGAGGTCGTTGGCGCTGATGTCACCGTTCTGCCAGGTCCAGAGTTTGGCCAGCAGATCGTTGGCATCCCAGTTCAGGTGGTCTTCTTCCCAGTCCATGAGCAGGTCTTCGACCGTTTCGAAACCAAGTTGCCGGTAAAGCCCGTCGCGATAGAAAGTCTGGGAGAACGCCCATCCCGCATAGACCCGTCCGAAGGCGCGGAGCCCGCGTTCGGGTTGTTTGTCATAATCGCCACCGTTCCACGCCCCGTCGGCCTGCAATGCCGCCTTAACACCTTCAAGAAAGACGATGTTGTGGGGTGAGGTTCTGGCCGAGGCGCAAAACGGCACAATGGCGCGGACCATATCTGGATACTGCGCCGCCCACTGATAGGACTGGCACCCGGCCATGGACCAGCCAGCTACGAGGGCGATGCTCTCGACGCCCAGTTCTTCCGTAAGCAGGCGGTGCTGACAGGCGATGTTGTCATAGAGTGTAACGTTGGGGAAACGTGGTCCATCAAAGGGTGCAGGGGTATTGCTGGGCGATGACGAATAGCCGTTACCGAACATATCTACCGAGACGATGAAATGGTGCGCCGGGTCCATGGCCCGACCGGGTCCGAAGAAGCCTTCATTGCGCATATGGGTGCCGGTGTAAAACGTGGGCAGAACGATGACGTTATCCCGTTGGGCATTAAGCTCGCCGTAGGTCTGATAGGTCAGTCTGGCATCGGGTAAAACCGTCCCCGATTGCAACGCAATATCACCTAATGGGTAAGTCTTGTAATCGCTCATCTAAGTCCCTCATATCCGCCTAAAGGAGAATGGCGGGCCAAGGCCCGCCATTTTGCCCTTCGGTTTAGTAGAGCCGAAGGTATTCCTGAACTTCCCAGTCCGTGACGGCCTGATGATAGCGTTCCCACTCATCGACTTTGTAGGCGATGTAGGAATTTCGCATCACCGGCCCCATAACCTGCTTGGCCAGGGCATCGTCACGCAAGGCATCTGTTGCCGCGCTCAGATTGCGGGGTAACCGGCGAATGCCAAGCTCCTTGAACTCTTCATCCGTCATGGCATAAAGATCACGGTCCGTTGCCGGGCCGGGGTCGATCTTGTTGGTGATCCCCTTGATGGCCGCACCCAGTGTCATGCCAAGTGCGAGATAGACGTTCATGCACATGTCGGCGGCACGGTTTTCGATGCAAAAGCGGCTTTGTGGCAGACGGAACTGCGCCGAGCGGTTGTTATGTCCGTAGGTGATATTGGTCGGAGCCCAGGTAACGGTACCGCCCTCAAAACCACCAACCCGTGGCACCAACCCGTTGTAGGAGTTCACCGTCGGGCAGGCAATTGCGGTGATCGCTTCGGCATGGGCCATGAGCCCACCCACAGCGTGGATTGCCTCTTTGCTCCAACCATCGCTACTGTCCTTGGAATTAAACAGATTTTCACCCGGATTATCGACAGATTGCAGCGAGAAGTTGATATGTGCGCCGGAACGCCAGTCGCCCATGGTCGGTTTCGGCATGAAGGTGATAAACATGCCGTGCTCCTTGGCGACTTCCTTCAACAGGATGCGCAGGAATACCAGACGGTCGGCCATCTCCAGCAGATCAGTGTAATGGAAATCAAGCTCGAACTGGGAATAGGCGCCTTCGGCGACAACATCGTGAATGTTCCATCCCAGATCCTCCAGGATATCGATCATATCCTTGAGGAACGGCATTGAATCAATGGTTTGCTCTACGTCATAGCCAAACGCCTGGCGTCGCAGATTCATGTTCGACGAATCATCGTCTATCGCCTTGACCGGTTTGCCGTCTTCATCATAACGCAAGGCGATGAATTCCGGCTCAATTCCGGCGTAGCCGACATATCCGGCCTTTTCCGCGTCGTGGATCGCACGTTTGAGCGCCTGACGCGGGCAGACGTTATAGGGCTTATCCATCCAGAACAGATCGGCGAAGATGATCGCCATGGACGTATCCCAGGGACAGATGTAGACCGCATCAAGATCGGGCACCATCACCTGATCGGGGTCAGCAGGGGACAGTTCCGGTACAAACGAAACCGAGTGGACGGCGAACTGTGGGCCTTTACCCATACATAGCAGTTCGAAATCACTCATGGGGACCGGCTTGGTTTTTGGAATTCCGAACAAATCGATCCAGGCCGACATCACATATTGGACGCCCGCTGCCTCAAGCTCCTTGCGCACTTCGGCAACACGTTCCTTGGATGGCAAAGCATCGGTAAAGTTTTCAACATAGGCAGTCATTTACTATCTCCCAATTCGATATTTGATTTGTGGTTATGATGATCTCGTTTGATTTAGTTCCAGTTGCGCTTCAACAGGAACTGGTTCTTGAAATTCTTCAATCCCATCATCGTCTCGCTTGAGGCGACGTCAGATTGGCCATGGATTTCGGTATCGAGGAAATTGAGGAATCCATCACGATCATTGCTAACCACCTCGATCAGCAAATCGAACCGCCCGCTCACCCACAGGACATAGACAACGTCGGGCAATCCGGAGAGTCGCTGGGCAACCGCCTGCGGCGTATGGCCCGGCGCAATCTTCAGGCCCAGCATGGCGTCACTCTTGTATTCCACGGCGACGGGGTCGGCGATTGCGACGATCCGCAACATGCCTGCCTGTTTCATGCTCGCCACGCGATTGCGGATTGTACCCTCCGACACGCCCAGTTCCTGGGCAATCTCCGAGAAAGCCATCCGGCCATCGTCCTGCAGCATGGTAATGATCGAATTGTTAAGTTTGTCGTGTGGTGAAGACTTGTCCGGTTGACGTGCTGGCCGCTCGGCAAATTTCCGATCATCGATGTCGATCACTCGATCAATTATCTTGGCGCCGCGAGCCATTTCAATCTCCCATAGTATTTTTTCAGTCATACCTGCGAATTTCACATAAATCAATAGTCTTAGTAATTTTTTCGTAGATATTAACTATTGACGTGCGATTTCAGCAAATCAATATTAGATAAATTACTAAATGAGTAATTTTTATACGGACAACCGTGTCCGTCCTATCAAGGAGAATTATGATGGATGTTCCGGTCAGACCCGATATTTCGGGCGTCGCATCGGCGGGAAATTTCCGGGGATACCAGCAGGCCCATCCCGCTGAGATCGACGAAGAAATCGCCCGGGTCGGCCCTGGCACGCCATGCGGTGAATACTTGCGGTGTTTTTGGCATCCAATATTTATCACCAGCGAACTGGACGACTTGCCCAAAGCGATCAAAATTCTGGATGAAGAGCTTGTGTTATTCCGCTATGGCGGTGGTGGCAAAATCGGCCTCGTCCACAAATATTGCCCGCACCGCCGTGCGTCACTTGAATACGGCAAGTGTGAAGATCGCGGCATTCGGTGTTGCTATCACGGCTGGCTGTTTGCGCCGGATGGTGAAATCCTGGAAACCCCCGCCGAAGCGCCCGACGCGGGACCCGCCAATCAGGTGCGCGAACGTACCCGTCTTGGCGCCTATCCGGTCATCGAATATAACGGTCTGATCTTTACCTATATGGGCCCACCGGATCGCATGCCGGAATTTCCCGTCTATGACGCGTTCGAGACCGAAGGCATCACCACGCGGCCCTACAAGATACCTTACTCCTGTAACTGGGTTCAGGTGCTCGACGCCATTATGGACCCTGTGCACACAACGTTTCTGCACAGCCAGAACAGTCATCCGCAGTTTTCCGACGGCATGTCGGAAATCGGCGTGCTGAAATTCTACGAACGCAATGAAAATCACTTTCTTGGATCGTCTACGCGCCGGGTCGGTGATAATGCCTGGGTTCGGTTGAATGA
>JAJFIE010000264.1 GCA_021775275.1 Rhodospirillales bacterium
CCGTGCCGTAGCGTGTTTTCAAATCGCTGGAATAGGGTCCCCCATGCATTGTTAAACACGTTATACCCAATGGGTTTTCCTTGTTTGACCACCACGATATTTGTAATTGAGATAAAGTCTATTTTCGCCAACTCATCCAAGGTGTTTCGCAGTATTGCCAGTCGCAGATACCGCGTGAGGTCAATAGGGCGGTGATTGATGTACTCTGAAGCGTGAATTTCGGTACGAACCGGTAAATCATAAACAGTCTTTAATGTTTTCCGGAAATCGATCAATACGTTCAAAAAGTCACGCCATCGGGATTCATGCACAACGATCCCCGATAAAACGAAATGGGTTGACGGCGAATTTATCAAACCCGAATCGCCACTTTCATCAACGTACATAATATACATACGCGTAAGGATTGCAGAAATCCTAGTGTATTACAATCGATCCGGAGGGGCTTCTCTACCCTTAATAATCCGTCTCGTCAGCGAGACAGGTCCCCCTCTAATGGCGGAGCACCGTCAGATCTGATCATGGGCGGCTACAGGATAAACTTCGACAAATCGGAGTCTTTCGCCAGGTCGCCCAAGGTCTTCTTCACATAATCCACATCGATGGTGATAGTCGCGCCGCCTGTTTCGCTGGCGGTGAAGCTGATTTCTTCCAGCAGTTTCTCCATCACCGTATGAAGACGCCGGGCGCCGATATTTTCCACACCGTGGTTGATGTCGGCGGCAAGAGAGGCGATTTCCTCTACGGCATCATCGGTGATGTCCAGAATAACGTCCTCGACGCCCATGAGGGCCGTGTATTGGGTGATCAGGCTGGCTTCCGGTTCTGTCAGAATTCTCACGAGATCTTCGCGGGTCAACGCGTTTAGCTCGACCCGGATCGGCAGCCGCCCTTGCAGTTCCGGCAGCATGTCCGAAGGTTTTGCTACATGAAAGGCGCCCGACGCAATGAACAGGATATGATCGGTTTTTACCGCGCCCCGTTTGGTGGATACGGTTGTGCCTTCAATTAATGGCAACAGGTCGCGTTGGACACCTTCCCGGCTGACGTCTCCACCGACTTTTTCCGATCGCACGGTGATCTTGTCGATTTCATCAAGGAACACGATGCCGTTGTTTTCCACAGCCTCAATAGCCTCGGCGATAATCTGATCCTCATCAAGAAGCTTGTCGGCCTCTTCGGCGACCAGAACGTCGTAGGAGGCGAGAACCGTCATGCGCTTCGGTTTGGTCTGCTGGCCGAAGGCCTTGCCGAACATATCGTTCAGATTGAGCATGCCCATCTGCGCCCCCGGCATGCCCGGAATATCCAGGGTGGGCATACTTGCAGAACCTGAATCTGCCACTTCAAGCTCGATTTCCTTATCGTCGAGTTCACCCTCGCGCAGTTTTTTACGGAACTTTTCGCGAGTTTCCTGTGAGGCGCTATCGCCCACAAGCGCATCAATGACGCGTTCTTCGGCAAATAACTCCGCCTTGGCGACGACCTGCTTGCGCAGCTTTTCCCGCACCATATTGATGGCGAATTCAAGCAGGTCGCGAACGATCTGTTCTACGTCGCGGCCCACATAACCCACTTCCGTGAATTTGGTTGCCTCAACCTTGATGAACGGTGCATCGGCCAGTCGCGCCAACCGCCGTGCAATTTCGGTCTTGCCGACACCTGTGGGGCCGATCATCAGAATATTCTTGGGTAACACTTCCTCGCGCAACTGCTCATCCAGTTGCTGGCGACGCCAGCGATTTCGGAGCGCAATGGCGACGGCGCGCTTGGCGTCGTTCTGGCCGACAATGTGACGATCCAGTTCGGAAACGATTTCGCGGGGTGTAAAACTTTTCATAAGGCCTCAATGGTAATCTGAGTGTTGGTGTAGACGCAGATCTCTGCGGCAATTTCGAGGGAGCGCCGGACAATGGCTTCCGCATCCATATCATCCCGGTCAACCAGCGCACGGGCCGCAGACAGCGCGTAATTGCCGCCGGAGCCAATGCCGATCAGGCCATCTTCCGGCTCCAGCACGTCCCCGGTTCCGGTGAGGACCAGTGATACATCCTTATCGGCCACCGCCATCATGGCCTCGAGCCGCCGGAGATAACGGTCCGTGCGCCAGTCCTTGGCCATTTCCACGCAAGCGCGGGTGAGCTGGCCAGGATATTGTTCCAGCTTGGCTTCCAGGCGCTCAAACAGCGTAAACGCATCGGCCGTCGCCCCGGCAAATCCGGCAATAACCTTCCCGTCGCCGATGCGGCGGACTTTTCTGGCGTTTCCCTTAATGACCGTGTCGCCCAGGCTGACCTGCCCGTCGCCGCCGACCACCACCTGGCCATTTTTGCGGATGGCCAGGATTGTCGTTCCATGCCATGTGGGCTTGGCGCTATCTGTCATGGGTTTCTTCCAACTCTCTTTTTTGGCTTTTTGTATCCAACGCGTGTCTCGCTGCACTAAAACCGGGACCGGACTATACCCCGTGATTTGGGCGAGTAAATGCCTGTGGTCAAGTATCCTCGCGGATGGGCGTTCTACTGGCTGGCAGTTTGGCACGGTTCCTGTTACAAGAACGCCGTTTTCGACGGCAAGGAAAAACGGCCATGCGACAGGCAACAGTAGAACGGGCAACCAACGAGACCAGCATCAAGGTTGACGTAAATCTTGACGGGTCCGGAGACTATTCGGTTTCCACCGGCATTGGTTTTCTGGACCACATGCTGGAGCAGCTGTCGCGCCATAGCCTCATGGATTTGACCGTAGAGGCCAAGGGCGATCTGCATATAGATTTTCACCACACCACGGAAGACACTGGCATCGCTATAGGCGAAGCGGTTTCCAAGGCGCTGGGGAACCGGGCGGGCATCACCCGGTACGGTACGGCGCATGCACCCATGGATGAAACCCTGAGCCGCGTGTCTCTCGACGCCTCAAACCGACCCTATTTGATCTGGCGCGTGGGTTTTTCGAAACCGAAGCTGGGCGACATGGATACGGAACTGTTCAAGGAGTGGTTTCAGGCCTTTGCCCAGGGCGCCGGTCTGACGTTGCATGTGGAAACACTTTATGGCGAGAATAATCACCATATTGTCGAGTCATGCTTCAAGGCGTTGGCGCGTGCCTTGCGCGAAGCCGTCACCATTGATCCAGGCAAGGCTGGCGCCATTCCATCAACCAAAGGGGTCCTCGGCGGATCACTCTGACACTTAATTTGTGATGAATTAGCCATGCGTATCTATTCGGTCCATATCCGGCGCGGTGGTCTCGATCCTGACCGGGACATCGTTCTGGTCAAAGAAGGGTTTTCCTGGCCAGCAGCTTTGTTTGCGCCTCTTTGGGCGTTGTGGAGAGGCTTATGGGCCTCGGCGGTTGTCATACTCCTGTCCATAGGCGGCGTAATAGCGCTGACCACGGGTCTTGGGATGGGGAGCATTACCGCAGGCTGGGTTCTGATCGGGTTTATGGTCGTGACCGGTTTTCTCGCCAACGACCTTTGTCGTGGTTCTCTGGCGCGGCGGGGTTTCGTATTGCTAGACATCGTCGCGGCACCGAACCGTGACGGCGCGGAGCACCGGTTTTTTGATCGTAATCCCGCCATCGCCACCGACGTGGCTAACGAGGTAGGCGCCGTGGGAACGTTACACACATGACCCGCGCCACAGTCGCCATCGTTGATTACGGATCAGGAAACCTGCGATCTGCCGCCAAGGCGTTTGAGCGCGCCATTCACGAAGCGGGACTCGATTTGAACGTGGAAGTGACGGATAACCCGGACACCGTCGCTGCGGCCGAGCGAATTGTTTTGCCCGGCGTTGGCGCGTTTGCTGATTGCATGCGGGGGCTCACCGCCCTGCCCGGTATGATCGGGACTCTCGAGCAGGCTGTCATGAAGGAAGCCAAACCGTTTCTCGGCATCTGCGTCGGCATGCAGCTTCTCGCCAGTGTCGGACGCGAACATGGCGACCACAATGGTTTAGGCTGGATTGCTGGCGAGGTTGTGCCCATTCAACCGGCGGACCCGAGCCTGAAAATTCCCCATATGGGCTGGAACACCCTTGCCCTGGACCGGGCCGACCATCAGCTTTTAGATGGGCTGGAAAACGGCGACCATGTCTATTTTGTCCACTCTTACCAATTCAAGCCTGAGGCGGCGCACCATGTTCTTGCCCACACGGATTATGGCGGCACGGTTGCTGCCCTGATTGGCCGTGACAACATCGCAGGCACCCAGTTTCACCCGGAAAAGAGCCAACAGGCGGGGCTACAGTTCATCCACAATTTTCTGACCTGGCGGCCCTGACCATGTATCTCTACCCCGCCATTGATCTGAAAGACGGCCAGTGTGTTCGCCTGTTACGCGGCGACATGGATGCCGCGACGGTATTTAACGATGATCCCGGCGCACAGGCCCGGGCGTTTGTGGACGCCGGTTGTGAAAAGCTGCACGTGGTTGATTTGAACGGTGCATTTGAAGGGCGGCCAGTAAATGCCAACGCCGTGGCGCGCATTTTGGACGTGGTTACCGTGCCGGTTCAGCTGGGCGGCGGCATCCGGTCGCATGAAACCATCGATCACTGGATCGAGGCCGGTATTTCCCGCGTAATTCTAGGAACCATCGCGCTGAGAGACCCGGATCTGGTGATCGCCGCTTGCGGGCGCCACCCCGGCAAGATTGCGGTCGGTATTGATGCCCGGGGTGGATATGTGGCGGTCGAAGGCTGGGCCGATGTTTCCAGGGTCACAGCCCTGGATCTGGCGAAACGGTTCGAAGACACCGGTGTCGCCGCCATTATCTACACCGACATTGACCGTGATGGCGCCATGCAGGGGCCAAACGTCGAGGCGACAAGAATGTTGGCCGAGGCGGTCTCGATTCCGGTTATCGCATCCGGCGGCGTTTCCGGCATGGCGGACCTGCGCGCGCTTCGTGACGGGATTGCCAATCTCGATGGCATCATTTCCGGGCGCGCCGTGTATGATGGGCGCATTGAAGTCGGCGAAGCCGTTCGCCTGCTGGCGGATTGAGTGATGATGGGAACAGGAATAGGGCTGTGTTGAAAACCCGGATCATTCCCTGTCTGGATGTGGACGATGGCCGGGTCGTCAAAGGCGTGAATTTTGTCGACCTCGTAGATGCAGGTGATCCTGTGGCGCAGGCCCGTATTTATGATGAGGCCGGCGCTGACGAGTTGTGCTTCCTCGATATCACGGCGAGCAGTGACAACCGCGAAACCATCTTTGATGTGGTCGCAAAAACGGCGGATGAGTGCTTCATGCCGCTGACCGTTGGTGGCGGCGTTCGCACACTGGATGATATTCGCAAGCTGCTTCTGGCCGGGGCGGACAAGGTTTCCATCATGACGGCGGCGGTGAAGAATCCTGATTTCGTCCGCGAGGCAGCTGAGAAATTCGGTTCCCAGTGCATTGTTGTTGCTGTCGATGCCAAATCCGTATCCGGCAATGTAGGAGCGGGCGACGAGCGATTCGAAGTCTTTACCCATGGCGGACGAACACCAACGGGCATTGACGCCGTGCAGTATGCTGAACAAGTTACCGCATGTGGCGCTGGCGAAATATTGCTGACGTCCATGGATCGGGACGGAACAAAAAAGGGATTTAATATCCCCCTCACACGAGCCATTTCAGACGCGGTGAGCGTCCCTGTGGTTGCCTCGGGCGGCGTTGGCAATCTGGACCATCTGGTGGAGGGTGTTACTGAAGGCCACGCCTCCGCTGTATTGGCCGCATCCATTTTCCATTTTGGTGAGCACACCATTCGCGAAGCCAAGGAACATATGAAACAGGCGGGCATCCCCGTTCGTTTAGACTGATTTCAGGTGTGTGATGACAGAACAGGATAAAAAATCAGGCGCCGAAGTTCTTGAGGAGCTTTACACCCTCATCAAGGGCCGGAAGGGCGCGGACCCGGAAACATCGTACACCGCCAAATTGTTCGACGCGGGCCGTGAAAAAATCGCGCGCAAGATGGCCGAGGAAGCCATAGAGACCGTTCTGGCCTCGGTGAACGAAACGCCCGAGCGGTTGGCCAGCGAAAGCGCCGACGTTTTATTTCATCTGCTTGTTCTGTGGGCAGATGCGGGCGTTGAGCCCGCCGACGTATGGGCGGAACTGGCGAAGCGGCGCGGTACTTCGGGCATTGAGGAAAAGCGGTCACGTACGCCGGAATAGTTAACAGATTTTCAGTGGGAGGCTTGTATGTACGATTCAGAAAATATCTTTGCGAAAATTCTGCGTGGCGAAATTCCCTGCGACAAAGTGTATGAAGACGACCATGTTCTTGCCTTTCGAGATATCAATCCGCAAGCTCCCGTGCATGCGCTCGTCATTCCAAAAGGCGCCTATGTGGACATGGACGACTTCACGGCCAATGCCGGTGGCGAAGAGATCGCCAACTTCATGCGAGGCGTCAGCACCGTGGCGCAGGAACTGGGGTTGGCCGAAAACGGCTACCGCGCCATC
>JAJFIE010000265.1 GCA_021775275.1 Rhodospirillales bacterium
CGGCAAACCCACCATCTATCGCTGGTGGGATTCCAAATGCGGGCTGGTAATGGATGCATTTCTGGCCTCTGCGGCGCCCCGGGTGCCCTTTCCCAAATCCGGCTCAACGGCGGATGCCCTCACGCTACAGGTTAAACGCGTGATCAAACTCCTGCGTGGCAGGTCCGGCCGGATTGTCGCCGAGATGGTCGGCGAGGGTCAGTCCGATCCACATATTCTCGAAGAATTCCGCGATCGCTTCTTTTCCCACCTCCTCGCCCCTGCCCGCATGGTCATTGAAACAGGCAAGGAAAACGGCGAACTTGATCCGGGCCTCGATACGGACCTCGCCCTTGATCTCATCTACGGGCCTATTTATTACCGCCTGCTGGTGGGCCATCAACCCCTTGATGAAGCCTTTGCCAAGGCCTTGCCCGCACGCATCGCCGCCGCACTCGGGGCTGCTGATAATAACCGATAGCACCATATGTTCTACGGATTGGACATTCTATGAGCACGAAACAGGACAGCAAAGTCGGAGGCTATAGTCTGCCGGAATCAGGGACACGTACGGCGCACGAAGCAACCCGGCGTACACTGGCGCATTATGACCGCAATGCCGATGCGTTCTGGGAAGGCACGCGGGATCATGATGTGGATGAAAACCGCTCTACTTTACTGAATGCGATCAAAGCAGACGCCCCGTTCTCCATTCTTGATATCGGCTGTGGGCCGGGGCGTGATTTACACTACTTCAACTCTCTCGGTCACGAAGCCGTAGGGCTTGAAGGTTCCGAAAAATTCGCTGAAATGGCGCAGAATCACTCTGGCTGTGAGGTCATTCAACAAAATTTTCTAGACATGGACCTACCTGAATCCCGGTTTCACGGGGCCTTTGCGAACGCTTCGCTATTTCATGTTCCCTCAGAACACCTGCCTGACGTGCTAGGGAAGATTTGGTGTTCACTTAAACCCGGAGGCGTTCTGTTTTGTTCCAACCCGCGCGGTGACAACGAGACGCGCCTGAATGGTGAACGTTTCGGTGTGTTCCACGACCTGACAGCGTGGCGCATGATCATGACCACTGCCTGTTTTGCAGAAATCGACCACTATTACCGCCCTGCTGGCAAACCGCGCGATCAGCAACCCTGGTTGGCGAGCCTGTGGCGGCGGCAGGATTAGTGACGCTCGCCGGGCGGCATGGCGAACGAACAACTCCGTCAGGAGGACTCTGTTATTTCTGACAGCACTTCCTGTGTGGTCCGCTGGCGGCAATACCCGCTGATTTCCTGTAACGAGTGATCGTGCCGTTGCTGGCTATAGGTGGCGCAGGCGTCGGGAACCAGGGTGACCAGATAACCGAGATCGCAGGCGTCCCGAACCGCTGATTCGACACATTGATCGGTGATCACGCCCGAAATAACCAACTGCCGGACACCCAGATTGCGGAGAATGTAATCGATGTGCGTGGAAATGAAGACGCTGGACGATCCCTTGGGCAGCCAGATTTCATTGTCGCCTGGCGCAATTTCATCGATAACCTTGCCGTCCCATGACCCCTTTGGAACATTGAAGCCGGTGATCTTGTAATCCAGGCTGCGGTCTCGCCCATCCACGGTCAGACTTTCGATGGTGGTGTAGAGAACCTCCATGCCCCGTCCGCGAAAACCTGCCTGAAGGCTTTGCATATTGGGGATAGCCAGTTTCTCCATGCGATCGAAGTAATATCCATACTCCGCCTCAATCTTGTCGGCGGGCATGCCCGCGAACTCGCCACCGTCCCGTCCAGCACAGAAGTTCTGCACGTCAATGAACAGCAATGCCGATTGCGCAGGAACCAGAGGAATTTCACGACTTAATGCATCCGTATTGCTCATCACTCAACATCTCCAATTTTTCGTTCTACAGCTTTCAGGGCAGCGCCGAGGAATTCCCCCCACATCCGGTGGCCACGGCCATCAGCCACATGATCATTGCGGACTTCGAGCAACAAATTATGAATGCCCCGGCTTTCCCCGTGCACCGGCAATGTATAGTCGGACTCATCACACACCGAATAAGGTTCATTGTGGGCAATCTTGTAGTCATGGTCCATCTCGCACAGCACCCGATCGAACAACCCGGCGAGACGATCATCGCGGTTATACAGCAAGCCCATATCCCAGGGCCGAAACACGCCATCGACCTCAAGGGCCCGGGTGAACGTGTGAAATGAAATCAACACAGGTTCCTCGTGGCGGTGCGCTCTCGCACTAAGCAGGGATTCGACGGATGCGTGATAGGGCCTGTGGATTTCACTTTCCCGCACCGCCCGCTGTTCCATTGACAGTCCTTCATTTCCGGGAATCGCTCTGCCGTCACTGACCTCGGGAATGGAATCATCGGCGTTTACCGGTCGGTTGCAATCGATCACCAGACGGGAAAACGTCTGCATCACGAGCGGCGCATCCAGAATACGCGAAAGGTGTCCTGCGGTTTCAGCGGCCCCGATATCCCATGCGATGTGTCGGTTGCGGTCATCATCGTCAATTCCCAGGTCGCCAAGTTGTGATGGAATTTCCCGGCCCGCATGTTCGCAGGTGATGACGTACCGGGAAGCGCCATCGGCATTGACGACACAAACTGGTTCCGGATCATGGTCCCGGAGCAATTTCTGGTCTGACTCAGGGTTAGGTGCCGATTGCCGCATCACCCTGTGATCCATCTGTAGATTCCTGGTGACATCAGACTTTTTCCTTGCCGACGTTCATTGCCGGAATAAGCCCGTTTGGCCGCCACAGCAGCAGCACGATGACCATTCCGAGGCCCAGGGATTCCTTGAACGGTTGAATGTTGTCCGGCAGGTAAGCAGTGAGATAAATCTCGATAAACCCGAGGGCAAAGCCACCCGCCACCGCACCCGACAGACTGCCCAGCCCCCCGAGGATCGCGGCGATGAAGGCTTTCAGCACGGGAACGAACCCCATCAAAGGGTCGACCGATGCCCGTTGCGCCACCCAAAGCACACCGGCCACACCCGCCAGCATGCCCGAAATGGCGAACGCGCCGGAAATCACGGCGTTGGCTTTCACTCCCATCAACCGGGCCACGGGGAAATCCTCCGCAGCCGCCCGCATGGCGATACCGACCGGCGTTCGGGTCAAAAACAGATTGAGCAGCACCAGCATGACAATGGTAATCACAATGGAAGAAATCTGGTTTATGCCAATGGTCAGGCCCGCAATCTCAACAGATTGGGCGAAAAGATCGGGCAGGATGACCGGCTTGGAACGCTTTGCGATAAAATTCTGGAACAATGTCTGAAGAATAATGGCAACGGCAAAACTGGTAACCAGCATGGTTGCGCCACTGGAATTTCGCACCGGCCTGAAGGCCAGTCGTTCCATGGCCATCGCGGCCAGCATGGCGCCTGTCACCGCGATGGGCGCAGACAGGTAAAACGGTACGCCCGCCAGGCCGCAGAACATCAGGATATAGCCGGTGGTGGTCATCAATTCGCCATGGGCAAAATTGATCATGCCCATGATCGAGAAAATTATCGCGAGACCTAACGCTAACAGGGCATAGGTGCCACCGAGCGAAATCGCGTTGACGGTCTGTTGGATAAACAGTTCCATGGTCTAGACGGACTCCTCTGCGCCAAGATAGGCCTGTTCAACAACGTGGGATGACGACAATTCCTCAGCGGAGCCGCTGGCGATGATTTCTCCGCTGGCCATGAGATAACCGCGGTCGGCGATTTCGAGCGACATGGCGACGTTCTGCTCCACGAGTAGAATTGTCGTACCGCCTTTGCGCAGTTCCGAAATCAGATCAAAGATCATCTCGAGAATTTGCGGTGCGAGACCCAGCGAAGGTTCGTCGAGCAGGATCAGTCTGGGTGATGACATCATCGACCGGGCAATCGCCAACTGCTGTTGCTGACCACCCGATAATGTTCCTGCCAACTGGGAACGG
>JAJFIE010000266.1 GCA_021775275.1 Rhodospirillales bacterium
GTTGAACTTGACCGGGATGCCCTTGACCAGACGCACCAGTTCGCGCGCATCGGCCTCGGAATCGTTAATGCCTTTCAGCATCACATATTCAAAGGTAATACGCCGGGCATTGTTGGCGCCGGGATAACGCCGACAGGCCGCCAGCAGATCCTTGATGGGGTGCTTGCGATTAATGGGCACAAGCACGTCGCGCAACTCGTCCGTCACCGCATGCAGGCTGACCGCCAGATTGACGCCCAGATCATCGCCACAACGGTCCATGATCGGAACCACGCCGGAGGTCGAAAGTGTGATGCGACGTTTGGAAAGTGCTATGCCTTCACCATCCATGATAATGCGCAAGGCTTTTGCCACGGCGTCATAGTTCAGCAACGGCTCGCCCATGCCCATCATCACAATGTTGGACAGCAGCCTCTCGCCTTTGGGCGATGGCCATTCGCCATAACTGTCCCGCGCCGCCATGAACTGACCGACAATCTCCCCGGCGGTCAGGTTGCGGACCAGCTTCATGGTCCCGGTATGGCAGAATGTGCAGGTCAGCGAGCAACCGACCTGCGATGAAATGCATACGGCACCCCGGTCTTCCTCGGGAATGAAAACGGTTTCTACCTCGTTGCCGTCATCCAGGCGAAACAGCCATTTACGGGATGTGTCGCCGGATGTTTGTTCCCGCGAAATAGCCGGGCGTCTAACCGAGAATCGTTCGGCGAGCACACCGTGCGTGGCTTTGGAAATAGTGCTCATGCGTGAAAAATCGCGCTCGCCCTGATGATAGATCCAGTGCCACAACTGCTTGGCGCGAAACGGCTTCTCGCCAATGGCGGCCAGTTCCATTGCCAGTTCGTCACGCGAAAGGCCGACCAGCTCGGTTTTAGCGGGCGGGGTTTCGTCGGATATGGTCTGTTCAGGCATATTCATGGCCCCCTTCATATAGGCAGAAGGGGCGCAAACGCCAGTATTTCCATGTCCTGCGAGGCCGAGGCGCAGCTTCATGGAAGAGTCACACACAAGCGCCCGGGCATTCTCTAGTACTGCTGTGGAAGCAATCAGGCGTTAACGGTTAGCCTGATCCCGCTGACAACAGGATACGGCAGGTAGCCTTGTCATGATAAAGTCCGTCCAGAGTCTCAGGTTTCGTTATCGCATCGGCTTGTGCATCATTGGTATTATGGTGTGTGCATCGTGGGCGACCACACAGTACGCCGTTGCGCAACAGCGCAATTATTTCTCACTGATCAGCATTGCCAGCGACCAGAACGCACTGACCAATCGCATCATCTACTTTGTGAGCAGTCTCGCTACCGCGGCAAGCGATGATGATTTTGATGAGTCGCGAGCGCAGCTTGGGCGCGCTATTCATGGCATGACAGCGAGCCATCAAGTGCTGTTGAACGGCGACGATGTCTCCGGATTGCCAAAGGTTATGGCCAGCGATCTGGAACTTATCTATTTTGACCCCGCCGTGGGATTGGATATGGCGGTGAAGCGGTTTCTGGGGTATGCGAAGCAAGTATACGGGCTTCCGCGTGAACAGGTGAGTGACCGGAGTGCTGCGTACATTTATGTAATGACATACGGTCCGCATGTATTGCAGCCTCTGTTCCAGGCTGCAGTAGATGCTTACGAGGCGGTGGCGCGGGATGCCGTCCGAAGCATTGAGCGCGTCGGTTTCATGTTGCTGCTGGGCATTCTGGCCGCCCTGATATGTGAGGCGATTTTCATCTTTCATCCACTTGAGAAACGCCTGCGACAGGCTTTCTCCGTACTTTCCCATACCAATGAAAAACTGAAGGTAAAGATATCGGAGGTCATGACCACCAAGGCGGAGCTGGAGAAAGCGCGTGAAAAAGCCGAATTCGCCAATCAAGCCAAGTCCGAGTTTCTTTCCAACATGAGCCACGAGCTTAGAACACCCCTCAATGCCATTCTTGGGTTTACCGACAGTCTCCGCTATGGCGTATACGGCCCGGTTTCTAACGAACGGCACCTTGAATGTCTTGGCGATATCCATAGCGCAGCAGGATCCCTTACCGCGCTTGTCAACGACCTGCTCGACATCAGCACGCTGGAAGAAGGGCATGTGCGGATCGACAAGGAATTTCTGGAAATTGAACCCGTGATAAGGCGGACCATGCGACTGTGCAATGAGATAATTTCGAGCAAAGGTTTAACGTCCGAATTGAAAATTCAAACAAATCTGCCGCAGATCGTTGCGGACAGTAGTCGCCTTGAACAAATGATCGTCAATCTGCTGAGCAACGCCTGCAAATTTACCCCGGAAGGCGGGAAGATCGAGGTCAGTGCTGAACAACGCGGCCTCCAGGTGGTTATCTCCGTCACGGACACCGGCATCGGGATGGGTAAAAAGGAGATCGAAACCGTGATTCAGCGATTTGGTCAGGTGGAAGACAGCTATGTGCGCCACATCAAGGGAACCGGAATCGGTCTGTCGTTGGTAAGCCGGCTGATGGAACTGCATGATGGCAATATCGACATCCAGAGCGAGAAAGGTAAAGGAGCCACGGTATCTCTGGTTTTCCCGGCGCCATTGGCTCAATGCACACGGTCAGCCGCATAACCGGTTATCAGATAATGCTGTGCCGCACCTTGGCGGAAACCCATTCGCTGAGGATGACTGTGGCAAGAATTACCAGCAGGATCACGCTGACCTGGGTCCAGGCCAGATTGGCGATGGAACCGCTCAGGTGAATGCCGATACCGCCCGCGCCGACATACCCGAGAATAGTTGATTCACGGATGTTGATATCCCAGCGAAACACCGATATCCCGGCGAAGGCGGGCAGGATTTGTGGCACGATTCCATAGGCCAGAATTTGCGGCCTCTTGGCCCCGGTCGCCGTGACAGCTTCCACTTGGCCGGGATCGATTTCTTCAATTGCCTCGTACAGCAATTTGGCACAAAACCCAATGGAGCGCAGACCAATAGCGATTACCCCTGCGAATACGCCGGGCCCCAGAATGGCAACCAGAATCAACGCCCAGATCAGCGAATTGATAGACCTTGACGATACGATGATAAACAGCGCAATGGGTCGCACGAAGCGGACACTGGGTGTGGTGTTCCTTGCCGCACAGAAGGCTGTCGGCACGGCCAGAAAAAGCGCCATAACGGTGCCAAGGGTAGCAATATTGATGGTGTCCCAGATGGTGCGCCACAGGGTGTTCACATAGGACCATTTGGGGGGGATCATGCGCGCTGCGATATCCCCTGCCTGGCGGGGCGCATCCCAGACAAACATCCAGATTGTCTTGCCCGACATATACTGCCAGCAGACCACAAATACCGTTGCGGCGATGAAATATCCGGCCCAGATGGACAGTTGTTTGTTGCGGTCGCGCCGCTGCCATATTTTCAGGCCATCTTGTTCCGTCACGGCCATCCTACTGGACCTTCTCGCGAACGTAGCCCGAAGTATACTCAACCAGCATGACAATGCCGATGATGACCAGCAATACGGCTGCCGCAGTGTCGTATTCATAGCGATCAAAAGCTGTGTTCAGCGTTGCGCCGATGCCACCTGCGCCAACGATGCCGAGCACGGCTGATTCGCGAAAATTGATGTCGAGGCGGTAGAGGCCGAGGCCGATCATGCGTGGCATGACCTGGGGCTGGATGGCATAGTTAAGCCACTGAAACCAGTTCCCGCCCGTGGCCTTGATAGCTTCTGCCTGGACCGGATCCATGTCCTCGATATCCTCCGCGAGCAACTTGCCATAGAACCCAATAGACGCGATGACCAGAGTCAGGAAACCGGCGAAGGGGCCAAAACCGAACAACTTGACCATGAAAATGGCGATAATGATTTCCTGAAAACTGCGCGACAGGGCCAGGATGCTGCGGCAGAAATAATACACCGGCGCAGGCGCCAGGTTTTTTGCGGCTCCCAGACCAATGGGAATGGAGATCGCGATGCCGACGACCGTCGAGGTCACCGTCATCCAGATACTTTCGTTCAGTCCAGCCAGGATTTCGTCCCAGCTTGAAATGAAGTCCGGCGGGAAAAATCCCGAAATGAAGCGAGCGCCACGGGGAATACCCTCGGCGGCGCGCGACCAATTGACGTCCATGGTGCCGAAGGCGAGCGCCAGATAGATGCCCGCGCCCAACCACAGGGCCCAACGCAGCAACGGGCTTTTGATCAATGGTGGTTTTTGCCATCGGCGCACGGCGTTGGAGGTGATGCTTTCGGCGCTCATGGATCGAAACTCACGTCATACCGGCAAGGCGATCACGATCCACTTGGGGGGTGTGATCACTGTCCGCGTTGGCCGGTGTTTCATCGAGGGTTT
This sequence comes from Rhodospirillales bacterium, assembly GCA_021775275.1. Classification (GTDB taxonomy): domain Bacteria; phylum Pseudomonadota; class Alphaproteobacteria; order Rhodospirillales; family Casp-alpha2; genus JAJFIE01. Next base: position 4,312 of record JAJFIE010000266.1, read on the forward strand.
CTTCATCATCGACGTTTTCAATGGTCGCTTCCCAGTCTTCCTCGCCATAAATCTGGGTCAGTACGTCCGGGGTCATGCCATTGGGCGGGCCGTCGTAGACAATTTCACCCAGTTGCAACCCGACGATTCGTTGGGCAAACATCTGCGCCAGCATCACGTCATGGATATTGATAATGGCCGACAGGTTTCGCTCGGCGCACAATTCGCAAATCAGGCGCATGATCTGGCGCGAGGTTTTCGGATCCAGTGACGCGGTGGGCTCATCTACCAAAAGAAGCTCCGGATTCTGGATCAGTGCGCGACAGATGCCGACGCGCTGGCGTTGCCCCCCGGATAATTCGTCGGCGCGCTTATCACACATATGATCCAATCCAACGCGTTCCAGCAGGCGAAAGGCTTCGTCCACATCGGATTGCGGAAACTTTCGGAAATAACTGCGCCAGAACCCGACGTAGCCCAGACGCCCGGAAAGAACATTTTCCATGACGGTCAGGCGTTCCACCAGGGCGTATTCCTGAAAGATCATACCCATGCGACGACGAGC
>JAJFIE010000267.1 GCA_021775275.1 Rhodospirillales bacterium
CGCGCCTGGCCGGAATCAAGGAGATCAAGCGATGCATTGACGGCGTCGCGAATGTCCCCGGTCGTGGTGAAATCGATAGAGTCGCGATCTTCCCATGCCGCTTCGATAACGGATTGGAGTTGCATTGAATCAGTCATTTAAACCCCGGTATTTTGATAAAAATTCAGAAATCATGGTGAGCGCGGCGAAAATGCGGCAGGGCGCACCCGCTGTCAATTGAAAGTCTGTGCTGAATTCACTATCCCCGGGAAAATCCCGAGAAAACCCCGAGAGAAATCCCGAGAAAAACTCAGGGGCAGTTCACATATTTAGTTCCCTGCCGGATCAATATGCGTGACCACATCACCGAGCCAGTCTGTCAGATCATCAACGACATGATGCACATAGTCTTCGTCGCTGCCTTCGATGCCCCAGGCTGTCTCGGTTCTGACCCATACCGTGCTCATGCCCATTTCGGCCGCCGGACGCAGGTTTCTCGCCATATCTTCGACCATGACCGAAGACCCCGGCTCGACGCTAAATTTCCGGATCAGCGATACATAGACACCGGGGTCCGGTTTCGGGATGAACTCGGAAGCAACGATGTCAAATATGTCATCGAAATGATGATCAATACCCAGGTGACGGGTGATGTTTTCCGCATGCGAGACAGAGCCATTGGTAAAGATCAGTTTCCGGCCGGGCAGACGGGATAAATGGGCATCCAGCACCGGATCCTCCGGGACGTCGGCAAGATCAACGTCATGGACAAAATCAAGGAATACACCGGGTTCAACATCATGATGATGCATCAACCCCCGCATCGTCGTGCCATGTTCACGGAAGTATTTTTTCTGAATGTCGTGGGCGACCTGATGCTCGACCTCCAGGAGGTCGATAATGAAACGCGTCATGTTCCTTTCAACCTGCGAAAACAGATTGCAGGACGCCGGATAGAGGGTGTTGTCCAGATCGAATATCCAGACGTCGGCATTGGCGAGATGCGCCAGCGGTCGGGGGTTCTTCGCTGTGGAATCGTATTGCATGATCCAGATGGTGGGGATGGCATCGAAAAATTACAAGCCCTGGTTGGTGTTAACCGTAAAATTACAGGAAAAATCATGTCGTTACGGGCTGGTAGGACCTTGGGTCCTTCATATAGTATTAGGACGATTCTGCGGAGTGTGATTTCGCGAGAATAGATTGCTGTGTATGGGGGCAACAATCTTTGGTTGGAAACGGAAAGAATCCGGACGGGACGACCAGTGCATCCGTTCATCCGGAAGACGTAACGGCGCCCGAAGCCATGCTTGAGGGTTACCCGGGCGCAGCACTGCTGGTCGCTGCGGATCATGGTGTGCTGGCGAGCAATTCAAAGGGCGGCGCCTTCGCGGCTTTATTGGCGCGTGGCGAGGTTCCGGCTCTTGTGGACGCACTGACGAAAACGGCCGCCACATCCGCTATCACCCTGTGCAATTTCAATCTGGAAAGCGCCAATGGCCATGTGATCCTGGAGGCCACGGTGATGCCTTCCGGTGGGGTAAGTAGTGGCGCTCCCGCCGCCTCCATGCTGGTTCTGCTCCGTGATATGACCATGGAGAAAAACCTGCGGGCCACATTGATAGAATCGCGTCAGCGGTACAAGGATCTGGTTGAAGTTAACAGCGATTTTGCCTGGGAAGTTGGAACAAACGGGGCCTTCGATTTTGTTTCACCCAAGGGGGCGTTGCGATACACGGCAGACGAAATTGTCGGAAAGCCGGTGAATGATTTCGTCGTTAATCCCGAAAATTATGAACCATTGCCGTTTACCAGCGATGTGCCGCTGGAGAATGTCGAGCTGTGGATGCGAAACAAGGAAGGGAATACGGCGTGTATGCTGACGTCGTGTGTGCCGTTATCGGATGAAAATCATGTGCGGCGCGGAACCCGGGGCGTCTGTCGCGACGTCACGATCGAGCGGGCAAACGAGGCGGCTCTCGCCCGCGCCCGCCACCGTGAATACCTGCTCAATCATATCGTGTTTGCTATTCGTGATGAGATTGATCCTCTCAACATGTTGTCTGCGGCGGCGACAGCGACTGCGGACGCCCTCATGGCCATGGGCTCCCGGATTTATCGGCTGGCCGAAGACGGTGACTATGGTGTTGCTGCCGAACACGGTGAGACGGAAGGCCTCGACGGTCTGGCTGAGCTGTTTTCTGATCTGGATTATCGCACCCGCACCCGTGACGCATCCATTGGCGATTTTGAGGTTCTCTATACGCCAACCCAGTACCGTCAGGCGATCAACGGCGTCTTTGCCGTGTGGCGTCACAAGGATGGCACGGCGTGGGAAGACGACTACCGCATTTTGCTGTCAGACGTGGCCAACCAGTTGGGCATTGCAAACGAACAGATCGCCAATCACGAACGTATCATCGCATTGTCCCGCACCGACAGCCTGACGGGATTGTTAAACCGCCGCGCCATCTATGAAGAAGAAGTCCCGCGCCGTATCGCGCGGCTGATGCGTGAAAAGCAGACGGCGGCGCTGTTCTACGTGGATTTGGATAACTTCAAACTGGTCAATGATATTTACGGCCATCAGGCGGGCGACGATGTGTTGTTGCACTTAAGGCAACTGATGATCGATAATTCCCGCCCGGGTGACGTTATTGC
>JAJFIE010000268.1 GCA_021775275.1 Rhodospirillales bacterium
CCCAGCGGTCGACAATCGCATTGATGGTGGAGAGGCCATCTAATAGCCCTGGAATGTGCGTTTCGGATGGCCGCTGTTGGAATTTCAGCCTGCGAATTGCATTCGCCATTTCACCTGGTTTGCGTTCACCATCGTCCAGCAACATGGATGAAAGGCCAAGTTCTTGCGCCCGTGATGCCCGGATGAATTGCTCCAGTCGGGGGATGGTGCGCGGTACGATGACGCAGGGCTTATCGAATGAGAGCACTTCACAGAAGGTGTTGTACCCACCCATGGCGACCACACCGGTTGCATGCTGGAATAATGCTTCCATATGGGCGTCAAATGTAATGGCGTGAACGTTGGGCAAGTTCTGAACCCGGGACATAAAACCCGATTGCTGCTTTGACTGCATGAAGGGGCCAAGAACAAGCAAGGCTTGTGTATCCAGCGACGTGTCGTGTTCATAGGCACGCAGCACCCAGTCGATCATCGTCGCACCATCACCACCACCGCCTGTTGTGACCAACACATAGGGGCGATGCGGCTCGAAGTTATCGGATACATAGGGAAGTGCTACCGACGTATCCCAGTTTCGACGCAAGTAGCCCGTATAAACGGCTTTGCCGCGAATATTGCCGGGAAGATTTAGCCCTTCCAGTGGATCGCAGACATTTTTCAACCCGTAAATCCATATCTGGTCATAGAGATCACGGAGTGCGGGCATGGCGTTCTTGCGCTCCCATTCCTCGGCCAGATGACCTGGTTCATCGAGTACGTCGCGCAAGCCAAGAACAAGCGGAACACTCCGGTCTTTCAGCATCATCAGAGTTTCGTTTACTTCTCCCCGGAGACCAAGCGGCTCCTTATCCACAATAAACAGATCGGGTTTGAACATTTCTGCCGTGTGTTTGATCAAGCCGGCCCGAAGCGCCACGGTTTCTTCGATCCCCATCTCAAGGCTCAGGGATGTATACTCGCCATGGCGTAGCTTGATGACGCCTGGAATACGGATAAAATCCACACGGGTGCGGAAATCAAAACTGCCAATAATCGGTGAGCCGGACAGGATAAGAATAGACATGTCGGCCCGGTGACCAACCAGTGAATGCGCGATGGTTTGGCAACGCCGAAGGTGGCCAAGTCCAAACGTGTCATGACTATAAATCAACAGGCGGATTTTTCCGCGTTCTCTTCCCATTTTATTCCCCGACCCTTGTATTTTTTAATGAGCATGGGTTAAGCGCCGCGTATGGTAACCATGTTGCACTGCACATGGAAGGAAAACTCACTGTCGGTGTATTGGGCGGAACAAGGTAGTATGGTTCGACAACACGAAGAGGTTCGCGCAGCGCAAACAGGGAAATTAGCTTAACATGGCGGAAAATCTTTCAGGAAACAGTGCCGAGTTCCAGATGTGGGTAACCTTCGCCCTCATCATCGGCGCGTTCCTGTTCTATGTTTTTGAACGCGCAACTATGGAGATGACCTCTGTCGGCCTGATTTGTCTGTTATTGGTCTTTTTTCATTTTTACCCCGTCGTTAATGCTCATGTTGAGAACTCTGTGGATCCGGTGCGAATTCTGCATGGGTTTTCCAATCCCGCACTGATCACCGTCCTCGCCTTGTTGGTGGTCGGTCAGGGTATGGTGAGGACAGGTGTTCTGGATCATGGCGCCCGGGTCATTTTGGCCATGGCACGAGGTGGAACGGGGGTGTTTTTTGCTCTGTTTTTCTCCCTCACCATGGTGATCATCATCAGTGCATTTTTGAATAATATTCCCGTGGTCGTGATCTTTATTCCCATTATGCAGGCGCTGGCTGCCCGGTTCGGTCAGTCCGCCAGTAAATGGATGATCCCGCTGAGTTATGCGGCGGTGTTTGGCGGCATGACGACGCTGATCGGTTCGGGCACTAATTTGTTGGTGAACAGCGCGTTGATTGAAATGGGGGAAAAACCATTCGGTTTTTTTGATTTCTCCATCCCCGGCATGGTTCTGGCGGGTGTGGGCCTTATCTATATCACCATTATTGCACCACGACTATTGCCGGACCGGACCGACACGACGGATGAAACCGGTAACCGGGACGGTAAACAGTTTCTCGCCCAGATCACCGTCAACGAGGGAGCGACCCTGATTGGGGAGATGGCAGTTGGGGGTATCTTCAGAGGGTTGCCCAATCTGACCATCCGTATGATTCAGCGGCGCGAGGTCATGTTGCTGCCGCCTTATGAGGATGTGGAAATACAGATTGGTGATATCCTTGTGGTTGCAGCAACGCGAAAGGCGCTCAGGGAAGCGCTTGCCGGCGATCCGGGTCTTCTGCACCCTGATCTGGGGGATGAAAGGTGGGGAACGCGCCTCGAAGCCCGTCCATGGGAAGAGGGTGAGCAGATGTTGGGCGAGGTTATGGTCGTGCCCGGTTCGCGTTTTGTCGGGCAGACGTTGCCGCAGATCGGTTTTCGCTACAAAGCCAATTGCATTGTGCTTGGTATTCAACGCCGTTCGCGCATGATCAGATCGCAGATAACGGAAATTCGCCTGCAATCAGGTGATGTCCTGTTGGTGCAGGGACCGCCCGATGACATATCGCAATTAAAAGACAGTCGTGACGTTGTTCTGATCGAGTGGTCAACGGAGGAATTACCGGCACTTGATCATGCGCGTCGTGCACTCGCCATCATGGTCGGCGTTGTCGTCCTGGCGGCTTCGGGCATTCTGCCAATCGTTGTGAGCGCGCTGTGTGGTGCGGCTGCGATGGTGATCTGTGGCATTCTGAACGTACAGCAGGCATTCCGCGCCCTCGATTCAAAGATTGTCACGACCATTGCCGCTGCCTTGGCATTGGGTGTCGCCATGCAGGAAACAGGGGGCGCAACCTTCCTCGCGCGCGGACTGGTCGCTGCTTTGGACGGTCAATCACCAACGGTTATGCTGTCGCTGTTTTTCCTTGTAGTGGCGGCGCTTGCCAACGTGGTAAGCACCAAGGCCTGTGCCGTACTGTTTACCCCCATTGCCGTGGATATTGCACGCGAGATCGGCGTGCCGCCGGAAGCTTTTGCCGTTGCTATCGTATTTGCCGCCAACTGTTCGTTTGCGTCGCCGCTGGGCTATCAGACCAACCTGTTGGTGATGGCGCCGGGTGGTTATCGGTTCGTTGATTTTGCGCGCGCGGGCGTGCCGTTGATCTTTTTTATGTGGGTCGCGTTTACACTGTTTGTCCCCTGGTATTACGATTTGTGACAGTCCGGTTATCACAAACCAGGTTCAGACGTGACTAACCGGTGACTCTGTTTTATGGTTTATGTTGCGTTGCAGCATTCGGTTGCTGATATGCCCTGCCTGAAAATACAGATCACTGGAATAATTCGTGACAAAACTCCTCTCAAAACCTGTGAATCCAAATTTTTCCTCCGGCCCGTGCGCCAAGCGTCCCGGTTGGACGACCTCAGCGCTCGATGCTTGCCCCGTCGGCCGCTCGCATCGCTCGGCGGTGGGAAAATTGCGACTGGCCGACGCCATTTCATTGAGCCGGGAGATTCTTGGTATTCCGAAAGACTGGCGGATGGGAATTGTTCCGGCGTCGGATACGGGGGCGGTGGAAATGGCCTTGTGGTCCCTGTTGGGACAACGCGGCGTGGACATGCTGGCCTGGGAAAGTTTCGGCAAGGGTTGGGTGACGGACGTGGTCAAACAACTGGCGCTGGACGATGTTCGTGTTATCGAAGCCGGATATGGTGAGTTGCCTGATTTGCAGCAGGTTGATTGCTCGCGAGACGTAGTCTTCACATGGAATGGAACAACGTCTGGCGTGCGCGTTCCCGATGCCGACTGGATTGCCGATGATCGTACCGGACTGACCATCTGTGATGCCACATCGGCGACCTTCGCCATGAACCTGCCGTGGCGGAAACTCGATGTGGTGACCTATTCGTGGCAGAAAGTGATGGGCGGCGAAGGCGCACATGGTGTGCTGATTCTCAGTCCCCGCGCTGTGGAACGGCTGGAATCCTATGCACCCGCATGGCCATTGCCGAAGATTTTCCGTCTGACCAAAGGTGGTAAATTGATCGATGGGATTTTCAAGGGAGAAACCATCAATACACCAAGTATGCTGGCTGTGGAGGATGCCCTCGATGGTTTGCGTTGGGCCCAATCCATCGGCGGACTGAGTGCCCTGATTGAACGCACGGAGCGCAATGCGGCAGCCATTGATGCATGGGTGTCGCGCACAGCGTGGGCTGACTATCTGGCCACGGAACCCCGGTGCCGCTCGACAACCTCGGTCTGTCTGCGCATATCTGACGAACGCGTCACAGAAATGGGCGAATCAGATCAGCGGGCATTGGTCAAACGAATGACCACCATGCTTGATAACGAGGGCGCTGCCTATGACATCGGGGCCTACCGTGATGCACCGCCGGGATTGCGCATTTGGGCCGGTGCAACTGTTGAAACATCGGATCTGGAATTGCTGTTTCCATGGCTCGAGTGGGCGTTTGAAGCCGCCCTCAACGAAACCCCCTGAATAAACCGTCAGATAACGGAGAGAGAGTTAATGCCAAAAGTATTGATCGCCGACAAGATGAGCCCACTGGCGGCGAAATGTTTTGAACGCGGTGGTGTTGAGGTTGATGTCAAAACCGGAATGTCGGCGGAAAAATTGATTGCGTGTATCAAAGATTATGACGGCGTCGCCATCCGCTCATCGTCGAAAATTACGGCGGACGTCCTGGCGGCGGCGGAAAATCTGAAGGTTGTCGGGCGCGCCGGAATTGGCGTCGACAATGTTGATGTGCCGGCAGCGACGGCGTGCGGCGTCGTGGTCATGAACACGCCGTTCGGCAACGCCATCACCACGGCGGAGCATGCGATTTCCATGATGCTGGCGCTGGCGCGGCAAATTCCCCAGGCCAATCAATCGACCCACGCCGGCAAATGGGAGAAATCCAGTTTCATGGGTGTGGAACTTATGAATAAGGCCCTCGGGATCATCGGCTGCGGGAATATAGGTTCTATTGTTGCTGATCGGGCACAGGGTCTGAAGATGCGGGTGCTCGCATTTGATCCCTATCTGACACCTGAGCGCGCCGCAGAAATTGGTGTTGAGAAGGTGGATCTGGACCGGTTGCTGTCCCATGCGGACTTTATCAGCCTTCACACTCCCATGACGGATGCCACGCGCGGGTTGATTGATGCCGCCGCTATTGCCAAGACCAAACCGGGGGTGCGGATCATCAATTGCGCCCGCGGCGGGCTGGTTGTGGAAGCTGACCTGAAGGCGGCGCTGGAATCCGGTCATGTGGCGGGCGCCGCCATGGATGTCTTCGAG
>JAJFIE010000269.1 GCA_021775275.1 Rhodospirillales bacterium
GACGCCTTTTTCGACCACCTCGCGCCGGGGTTTGCCATCAATGGCGACAATCAGGCCGACGCCGCAGGCGTCATGCTCGTCCACCCGGTTGTACAGGCCTTCGCGTTCCAGCTTCTCGGCGTTGGCGTACCAGTTATCGACAAAGGTTTTTCCGCTTTCGGAACTTTCGATGCTCATGGCGGTTGCCCCTCTAGGACGCGGCGGCGAGGGCCGCTGCATCTTCCTGTTCCTGAATGTTGCCGCTTTCCACATAGGCGTGGATGGCGTCGGCGGCATCGCGGCCATCCTTGATAGCCCACACAACCAGCGATGCGCCGCGCACGATATCGCCCGCCGCAAACACCCCCGGCATGGCCGTCATCCGGGTGCGCGGATCAATGGCGATGGTGCCCCAGCGGGTGACGGGCAATGCGGATTCGTTAAACAGTGCGGGCAGGTCTTCGGGATCAAAGCCGAGCGCCTTGATCACAATATCGGCGTCCAGAGCGAAGGATGAGTCGCCGATGACCTCCGGTGTCTGTCGGCCCGTTGAATCAGGTGCGCCGAGGCGGATGCGATGGGCGCGCACGCCTGTCACATGAGCATCGCCCAGGAACGCTTCGGGGGCGGCGAGCCAGACGAACTCGACGCCTTCTTCCTCGGCATTGCTTACCTCGCGCAGGGAACCCGGCATGTTTGCCCGGTCACGGCGATACAGGCACTTGACGGACCTGGCGCCCTGCCGGACGGCGGTGCGGACACAGTCCATGGCCGTATCGCCACCACCGATCACCACCACGTTCTTGCCTGCGGCATTCAACGTGCCGTCTTCGAATACGGGAACGTTATCGCCAAGTCCCTTGCGGTTGGATGCGATCAAGTAGTCCATGGCGGGATGGATGCCAGTGAGGCCGGAACCCGGTGTTTCCAGTTCGCGGGCCTTGTAGACGCCGGTGGCGATCAAAACGGCGGCATGTTGGTTGCGCAGATCCACCAGCGTGGCGTCGCGCCCGACTTCAAAATTCGAGTGGAAGATAACGCCGGAATCCGAGAGCAGCTGCGTGCGCCGCCGGACCACATCCTTATCCAGCTTGAAGTTTGGAATGCCATAAATCAGCAGCCCGCCCGCCCGGTCGTAACGGTCATAGACATGGACCTCGTAGCCTTGCTGGCGCAAACGGTCCGCCGCCGCCAGTCCGCCCGGTCCCGCGCCGATAATGCCCACGGATACATTCTTTTCCGCGCGCGGCGTTGGCCCCTTGACCCAGCCCTGATCCCAGGCGGTGTCGGTGATGTATTTTTCGATGGCGCCAATGGTGACGGAGGTATGGCGGGATTGTTCCAGCACACAGGAACCCTCGCACAGTCTGTCCTGGGGGCAGATGCGGCCACAGATCTCCGGGAACGTATTGGTTGCCTGACTGATGGCGTAGGCCTCTTCCAGGCGGCCTTCGGTGGCGAGACGCAACCAGTCGGGAATGTTGTTCTGTAACGGACAATGCACCTGACAGTAGGGAATGCCGCATTGCTCACAACGGGACGATTGCGCCACGGCCGTTTCCAGCGTGTAGGCGGCATAGATTTCGCCGAAGTCCTGCTGTCGGTCATCTGCGGCCCGTTTATCGGGCATTGCCGCATGGATATCGACGAACCGCTGCATGGGATCGGGCACGGCGGTCTTCCTTCCCTCGTTGTGCTTGTTTCTTCATCGTGCGCTTTTTGCTGCGCCTCTGGATATTGCCGCCATTGTCACGAAAAACAGCGAGGTGCGTATATGGCCCTTGTGAAAGGGAAAATCAACAACAATAAGGACAGTGATTATGACCTAATATGAGAAATTTATTGCGCCTTACAGGTATCTCGGTGATTTCCGACAAAATTCACTCATAGGAAACAAAAGATAGTTCCGAAAAGAGACTAAAATCAATCATAGGATGTTTGTTTTACCGTGGTATAAGGATTCGGAATTTTGGAAGATATGGTGGAGCGATAGATTGCCTCTTCTACATTTAGTGGTTTTAGCGGTCGTGCAGGGCATCACGGAATTCCTGCCGGTCAGCTCGTCCGGGCATCTGGCTCTGGTTCCCGTGTTCACAGGATGGCAGGACCAGGGATTGTTGCTGGATGTCGCGGTCCATGTAGGGACCCTTGGCGCTGTTGTGCTTTATCTGAGTACGGATATCTGGGGCATCCTCGTGGGGATGATCCGTGTCATGCGCGGACGGCGTGACCCCAAGGCGGTTTTGGCCCTCTATATTGTGCTGGCGACCATTCCCGTGGTCATCGCGGGATATTTTATGAACAAATACTACCCCGGCGGATTTCGCAGTATCCTGGTCATCGGCTGGGCGACCCTCGGGTTTGGCATCTTCCTCGCCATCACCGACTGGCTGGGCATGACCGTCCGCCGTATGGAGCACATCCGTCTCAGCGATGCCCTCATCATTGGCGTGTTTCAGATTCTAGCCCTGATCCCCGGCACCAGCCGTTCCGGCATCACCATGTCGGCGGCGCGGCTGTTGGGCTTCGAGCGTCTGGATGCGGCGCGATTTTCCATGTTGCTGTCGATCCCGGCCATTGTCGGCGCCGGGGTGTTGAAGGGACTGGAGCTATACGAGACCGGTAACGCCCAGTTGACATCCGACGCCCTGATGGCGGGAGGCATGGCGTTCGTCGCCGCCCTTGTGGCAATCCTGATCATGATGGCGTGGCTCCGGCGCGCCAGTTTCGCGCCCTTCGTTTTCTACCGGGTGGCGCTGGGTTGCGTGTTGCTGGCGATCGGCTATGACCTGATCCTATAGATCTACGCGGCGTCTTCGATCCCGGCATATTTCCTGTAACGATCAATATAATATTCCGGCGGATTGGCGATCTCGCGCACCGATGGCAGCGCATGCATGATGTCATACCATTTTTTCAGTCGGGTGCAGTCTGACGGAATATCGATGTCCCGGTGTTGGGTCCATGCAGGCAACCGCTCCAGGAACGGATAGTAGGCCAGATCCACCAGAGACAGCGTAGCGCCAAGCCAGTAAGGGCCATCGCCCGACAGCTTCGCCATGCCCTCGTTTTCGATGAAGCGGAAGCCGGTCTCGATCTTCTCGCGGTATTCCGCGTCTTTTGCCCGATCCTTGTTGAACATGGCGTCGTAATAGATATCGAGGAACTTGTTATCGAAATAATCGATCCAGATGCGGGCCTGAGCCCTCCGGAACGGATCATCCGGCAGCAGGGCCGGTGTCGGAAAGGTATCGTTCAGATATTCGTTGACGATGGCGCTTTCATAAACCGTGCGACCGTTGTGCAGCAGCACCGGGACCTTGCCATAGGGCGAGATATCCAGGAAGCGCTGCGATTTGTCCGCAAGGTCAATCTCGCTCAGCGTGAACGCGAGGCCTTTTTCGGCCAATGCCAGGCGACTGCGGTGGGCGTAGGGGCAAACCTGGGCGCTGAATAATTCCAGGGTATCGGTCATCATTACCTCCTGCATCTAAACATTGTTGCCGAAGTGTAGCGCCAGAACCACAAAACAGAAAGAACCCGGCAGACACGTTTCTGTGTCCAGCCGGGTTGTATCCATCATGTATCCACCAGGGTCGGTCAAATACGGCAGTACGCAAATATCAGCCGGGGCAGGATGTATAACCGATATCGCGAAGCGTGCGTTCGGGCAGGTTCCGCAAGTCCTGCTCGGTGGCCCTGTCGACCCTGCGTCCGTCGTCAATCCGACGGATGGGTCGGGAAGGCTTGAATCCACCGAAGATCGGGTTGATGAGATCCATAAAATCATAAGCCATAACTATTCTCCTTTGTTTCAATTCTGTGCCGTCAGTCAGATGTCTCTGTGCTGTTAGAAACACTGTACTTAATCCTGTTTAGTTTGATAATATTGAAAATATGCAATTATTCGTCCCATTAAACAGGATAATAACAAATGCGTCTTTTTACCGCCATGCGGGCTTTCAACAGTGTCGCCGCCCACAACAGTTTTGCCGCCGCTGCGCGGGAGCTGGGGATGTCCACGTCCTCGGTTTCCCGCCATGTGATGGAACTGGAAGACGAACTGGGTGTGCGTCTGTTCAATCGCACAACCCGGCGCCTGAGCCTGACCGAACAGGGTCGTCAGTATCATGAACGCAGCGCCGAAATTCTGGATGATCTGGATGACCTGCACAGCGTCACGCGGGACAGTCAGGCAAAACCGACCGGGCGTCTCCGCCTTACCGCCAGTCTGACCCTGGGCGAGGCATGGGTCGTACCATTGCTGCCGAAATTCTATGAACTGTATCCGGAAATTACCGTCGAGCTGGACATCACCGACCGGGTTGTGGATCTGGTCGAGGAAGGCATTGATGTGGGTATCCGGTCAGGCGAGCTGAAGGAGTCGACGATGATCGCCCGCAAGCTCATGGACCAGCGCTATATTGCCTGTGCTTCACCGGGGTATTGCAAAGAGCATGGAATGCCGACGGAATTGCAGCACCTGCAAGACCATAAGTGTATTCAGTATGTGCACCCGGCCCGGGACTGGGAAACCTGGTGGTTCGATCTGGATGGCAAGGAATACCGCGTGGTCATCGCCGGTATTGTGGCTGTCAACAACGACTGGGCGATCCGCGATTTCATGGTGGCGGGCATGGGCATCGGGTACATCCCTGATTATGTGGTGGAAAAGGATATCGCGGACGGGCGTCTTGTCCGCCTGTTACCCGACTACGATGCGTCCACCGACCCCGTACATGTGGTCTATCCCCACAAACGCCACCTCACCGCAAAAACCCGCGCCTTCGTGGATTTTCTGGTAGCCAACGCCGATGCGCCTATGGAGGTGTGGTAGCTCATCGGGTGCAGGGTTACTCATACCGGATCGCCACCACCTCAATTTCTTCCAGCCCGCCCGGTGTGCGGGCGCTGACAATATCGCCTTCACAGGCTTTCAGCAGGGCGCGGGCCATGGGTGAAATCCAGCTGATCTCATCCTGATCATGGCGCACTTCATCGATGCCGACGATGCGCACCGTGTGTTCCTCGCCGCGTTTGTTGGCGTAGGTCACGGTGGCGCCAAAGAAAACCTGTTCACGGTTGGTCTGTTGCGCCTGATCCACCACCACGGCAATTTCCATGCGTTTCATGAGATGCCGCATACGCCGGTCGATTTCGCGCAGGCGTTTTTTGCCGTAGATATAATCGCCGTTTTCCGACCGGTCACCATTGCCTGCCGCCCACGAGACGGTCTCGACCACCTGAGGTCGCTCCACGCTCCTGAGGTGAATAAGCTCGTCC
>JAJFIE010000270.1 GCA_021775275.1 Rhodospirillales bacterium
TAACCAGAAATACAGATTCGGATGGAGGGTTAGCCATGGAACTGGCATTCGATGATTTTTTAAAGGTCGATATCCGTGTCGGCACAGTGACAAAGGCGGAACCCTATCCCGAGGCGCGCACACCGGCCATCAAGCTATGGGTGGAATTCGGTGACGACATCGGTGAACGCAAGACATCGGCACAAATCACCCGGTATTATGAACCGAAAGCCATAATCGGACGGCAGATCGTCGCCGTGGTGAATTTTCCGCCCAAGCAAATTGGCAGGTTCATGAGCGAATGTCTGGTGTTGGGGATGCCCGATGGTGACGGCGAGGTAGTATTGCTGACCCCTGACAAGATTGTGCCGAACGGTGGGCGCATGTACTGACCAGATGTTCTGGTGACCGATTGGCCACAACGTCACACCGGAAGACGCACTGTCGCCCTCAGTCCTCCCATCGGCGATTCGCCAAGCACGATATCCCCACCGTGCCCCCGCACGACGTCGCGGGCAATGCTCAACCCCAGGCCAATCCCTCCGGTGCCGGGGTTGCGGGACGCTTCCAGTCGCACAAACGGCCTAAATACATCCTCCCGTTTATCTTCCGGAATACCCGGGCCATCATCATCAATGATGATTTCGATAAACTCCGCCCGTCGTCCGGCCCGAATTGCCACGTGCTCACCGTACTTCAGACCATTCTCGATCAGATTGGTGATACATCGTCTGAAGGCATTGGGCCTGATGGGCAGGGATATCTGCTCTTCGGTATGCAGGTCTATGGCCTCACCTTTTCGCATGGCCTGATTGGTGGCATCACGCAGCAGATTATTCAGGTTGGTTTCGGTCTGCTTCTCCGTACCCTCACCCCGGGCAAAGGCCAGGTATTCCTCCAGCAAGTACTCCATCTCGTCAATATCACCGCGCAGTTCCTCTGCGCCGTCTGCCCCTTCGAGCAGGGCGATCTGTAACTTCATGCGCGTGAGCGGTGTCCGCAGGTCATGGGAGACGCCAGCCAGCATATCTGTCCGTTGACCGATCTGGCGTTGCAATCGCTCCTTCATAGCGAGGAACGCCTGTGCCGCCTGACGCACCTCAGCCGCGCCTTCGGGTTTGAAATCGGCCACCTCGCGACCTTTACCAAAATTATCTGCTGCAATGGCAAGCCGCCGGATCGGTTTGACCTGATTGCGCATGAAGATTGTTGCGACCGCAAACAAAATGAGGGACGTCCCCACCATCCACAGCACAAAAACATAAGTGGTCGAACTGAACAGCCGTTTTCTCTGGGTCACCACTTCCAGAACGCCATCCGGTAACTGAACTTCGATGATGACATGCCTCTCCAGTGAAGTTGCATCGATCCGGACCGGTTTTTGTACGTGATCCTGTAACGCGTGCAGCAGGTTCTTTTCCATGTCGTCATTGACGAACGTTGTTACGGAATCAAGGATTGCCTGGTCGTGAAACGTAATACTGAACCCCATCGTGGATGCCGCCAGGCGCGCTGCCCAGGCACGGCCCTCGGGGGAAGGCTCGCGCCGCATGATGTCAATGACAGCCGCGATATCACCCGCCACGCCGGTAGCCAACCGGCGGGTGATCTTGTCCCAGTGAGTCTCGAAAAAAATTAACGCCGAAACGACCTGTAGCAATACCAGTGGCGTTACGATAATCAACAGGGATCGTCCGAGCAGACTTTTCGGCAGGATATTCTTCGAAAATAAATTATTCGGCATATTCTGTAATCCGCCCGCGATTTGCCTGTGGCTCGCCTGTGCTCTTAATCTGGCTGTAAAATGTAACCACGTCCACGGATGGTTTGTAGATAGCGTGGCATACGCGGGTTTTTCTCAATCTTTCGCCGCAACCGCGTCACCTGCACATCCACAGCCCGGTCACTACCCGCCGCACCTGTTATTTCGATAAGCTCTTCACGGGACAGCACTTCACCTGATTTTCGGGCCAACGCAGCAAGCAGGGCGGCTTCCACTTCTGTCAAATGAACGGGCACACCGTTTTTCATCAATTCCCCCCGGTCCGGTCGGAAAGTACTCTCGCCCAAGGCAATTTCCGTCTGCTCGGGCGTTGATGGAACACGGCGAAGAATATTCTGTATCCGCAATAACAATTCCCGGGGCTCGAATGGTTTGGTCAGATAGTCATCCGCGCCCTTCTCAAGCCCGTTGATCCGATCATCCTGCTCGGCCATGGCGGTCAGCATCAGAATCGGAATCCGACTGGAGCGCCGAATACTTTCGGCAAATGCCAACCCACTTTCCCCGGGCATCATGAGGTCAAGGACAATGAGATCAAACGCGAGCGTTCCCATACGCTTGCGGGCATCTGCCGCGTCTATGGCGGCGGTCACCCGAAATCCATACTCGCTCAGATAACGTTGCAACAAATCGCGCAGTCGATCATCATCATCGACAACGAGGATATGGGGCAGATCCTCCGTCATAGAGCCTTTCCGTTTCCGCTATCTCTGTTATCCCGCCGATCAGTTTCCTGATCGGATTCAGCGTAGCATTCAAATCCATATGAATTACTCATCTATAGTGAACCGCCTCCGGTCCGTGTCATTGATAATTCCACGGAGAACAGTACAGAACCCGGCAACGGCGTCCGCACCCGCCTCGCGATAGGCCCGTGCAATCAGTTTGCTCTGGCGTTCCGTCAGCAGGTTTTCCAGGTCCTGCCCGCGTTGTGTCAGGTAGAGAAGTCGCCGACGACGGTCGGCTTCATCCGTCAGTTGTTCAATGAATTCCTCTTTCAGAAGCTGGCTCAAAACCCGCGACAGACTTTGTTTGGTAATTCTCAGGATTCCCAACAGATCACTGACGGACATGCCCGGATTCGCACCGACAAAATAGATCACACGATGATGCGCACGACCAAAACCGTATTGCGCCAGAATGCTGTCGGGTTCATCGGTAAAGTCGCGATAAGCAAAGAACAGCAGTTCCATGGCTTGACGCAAATCCTCATCACGCAGGAACAGGGGATTGGCGCGGGGTTTTGACATTGGCATGACCGGATCGAATTCCTCAGACATAAATGGATGCTGAATTCATATCATACGACATAAAATAAAATACGTCAGCTATGTTGACATATTTTATTTTGGCTGATAGGAATTGGAATATCCTAATGATGCAACCCTGTTCAACGAAAGATTATTACGATGTCTGCTTCTTCTTTTGCCGATCGTGATGGCCTGATCTGGTATAATGGCGAGATGGTTCCCTGGCGAGAAGCCAAAGTGCATGTCCTGACCCATGGTCTGCACTATGCATCGTCGGTATTCGAAGGCAACCGGGTCTATGGCGGCAATATCTTCGAGCTGACTGAACATTCCAGGCGTCTGGCCAACTCGGCTGACATCATGGGATTCCAGCTACCCTATACGACCGAAGAACTGGACGAAGCCTGCCGTGAGACCTGCCGGGTCAATGATATCGTCGATGGCTACCTGCGCCCATTTGCATGGCGTGGCAGCGAAATGATGGGTGTCAGCGCACAGAATAATCGCATCAACGTGGCCGTCGCGGCATGGCCCTGGCCATCTTACTTTTCACCTGAAGCCCGCGAGAAGGGCATCTCTCTCCGCACTTCTGAATGGCGCCGTCCAGCGCCGGAAACGGCGCCGGTTCATGCCAAGGCG
>JAJFIE010000028.1 GCA_021775275.1 Rhodospirillales bacterium
CAGCGGGAAGTGTCTAAAATTATCGTAATGTCAGGCCAAAGATGACTTTTTCAGCAGCCTGCTAGTGCATTTCCGACCTTATATGAACCACTCTGACCATGTTATTTTGTTTCGTGACGAGGAGCGTGTCGCGACGCGATGCCATCGCATCGGGTAAGATGCGCGACGACGACACGGGGCAAAAGAACATGGCCTTCGGTTTGGCGTATCGGCCCGTCGGGGGTGTTGCGACCCTTGCCCGATGCAATGGCATCGTGCGGCGGGCCGCGCCTACCCGAACAAGCCGATCCGCCGCATCAGAGTGATTCATATAAGGCCGGAAGCGCTCTAGTTCCGCCAATGGGGTGGATAGGCATTGTTATAACCAGGGATTGTTTCCATTCGATTCAACCACCCGGCGATGTTCGGATAGAGATCATTGAAATTCTGGAACCCAAGATCGAGCGGTATAGCGTTGTCATTTTTACTTGCCCGCAGAATGCCTTGCACCGACGGCAGACATGGCTTCACCCATCAGATAGTCCGATCCCGCCAGGAGGGCTGATCGCCATCGACAATGTTTTGTGGAATGGCGCGGTCGCTGACCCCGCAATGAACGATGAGGCGACGGAAGCCATCCGCGCCATCAACACCAGGATATCAACGGATACACGCATCCATTTGTCCATGGCGCCCATCGGAGACGGGCTGACGCTGGCACAGAAGAAGTAAAGGACCACCGCCGCTTCGCACCGCCTGAAGAATACAACCCTGTTCGGTTCAGGCGTTAAGCGTGCGTCGACGCTCCTCGAATTCTTCCTTGTCGATTTCACCGCGCGCATAGCGCTCCCGGAGCATGTCCTCCGGTGATTTTACGGACGGCAAATGGTGACCACCGTGATGTTGGGGCCCACCGAGCCAGCGAATTAACAAAATGGCGATAATGATAATGGCCGCAAAAAACAGGATCATCATGAATGGCCCTGCGATTCCCCCATGCATACCGTAATCCCACATATATCCGCGATAGACCCCATCCTGGTCTGCCCAGGCGGATGACCCCATCATGAATACGGGGATAAATGCGGCGACTGCGTTGACGATTCTCATATTTTCAGACTCCTGATTCGATGAAGGCCAGTTATATCAAGTTGTCGTAATAATGACCCATACACGACGACAGACTTTCCTGGCGCGTCAATCCGCACCAAACCTGTCTGGTTATCGAATGGGGAAAATAGCTAACCGAAGCCTATACCGCATTGATTTGCATCAATCTCATTCACGCCAATGGGGTGGATAGGCATTGTCATAGCCGGGGATTGTTTCCATTCGCTTCAGCCACCCGGCGATGTTCGGATAGAGATCATTGAAATTCTGGAACCCAAGATCAAGCGGTATGGCGCTATCATTTTTACTTACCCGCAAAATGCCTTGCACCGACGGCATGAAAACAACATCCACGGCAGACATGGCTTCGCCCATCAGATAGTCCGGTCCCGCCAGGCATTGGGGCTGCCACTGATCCAGTAGAGTTCATAAGTCATTGTGTAACCTCCCGTAGCCTTGTCATTACTTTGAATGGTCCTAGAAATAGGAACTGAGCCGCAGGATCACGACGTCGTCGTTCTGGATGCCCGCCAATGCGTCGCCGGGGTCTGTGTTGGTTAGCGCCCGCGCTTCCAGCGATACCTTGAACCGGTCGCTCAGGCGGCGTTCTGCTTCAATTGAAAAACCCGTGGACTGGGTTTCGTGGTCGATGACCACTCCGGCAAGCAGGGAAGTGTCCTGCGCATCATTCAATGTCAGGCGTGCAGCAAGGAAGACGTCATTGTCCGCGCTGGTAGCGGGGGCTGTCGATGCATCGCGCCCGTCATATTGATATTCAGCAAGCAGGCCCAGGTCGGTCTGGGAGTCCATGATGCCATACAGCGTGTGCTCCAGCCCGGCGACAACGGCATAAAACCGGTCACCATGGCCCGAACGTGAAATGGCTTCCAGCTTCCACAAGGTTGCATCAAGGGTCAGTTGTGCATCCAGACTGGTCTGGTTGATCAGATCGTAATGTGGCGCCCGGACCGAGACGCCGTCTTTTGATGTTTTGAGGAGGCGCGGCTCCCGGCTGGTGCCCCGGAAATGGGCCACGCCGATGTCCAGATCATCGAATGTCTGACGCCAGCCAAGGGCAAAATCCACATGCTTCTGTTTTGCGCCCGAGTCGTAGGTTGCATCATCGCTCTCAACCTCCAGGTCACCGGCAAAACGCCCCTTCACATCGGCAAACGTTCGCTCACGAAACCCCGGAAGGACAAAAACACTGGCGGTGCCCCAGTCACTTTCCACGTTGGCGTTCAGCATGGGCTGGCCGAGTTTATCTTCGCCATCGGTGTTTTCCACGGCATCGGTCTGATTGATGATATCGACCAGATGGCGCGATTCCGTGACTCCCCAGAATACTTTGTCGACGCCGACCACGGTGTCCCACCCGTCACCCAGATGAAGCCAACTGGCTTCCCTCAGGTCTGCATGGGTGCGCCGGGCATCATCGCCATCCCACCGCACGAAGGGAACGAAGGTGAAACGATCATCGCGATCATTCCATTCGTAGACGACCTCGGGTTCGATGGAAAATGACGGTGAAACCGGTTTGTCTTTTTGCCGTGGATGGGAGGGCGCACCGGGGAACAGTCTCGCCTCCACATCCACGACGGCGGACACATCCCAGTCGCCCGCCTGAACACTGGTGGCAGCGAGCAAGGATAAGGCTGCCGCCAGCGCGCCTCGAAACCGGCCTCGCGGCGTGCCAAAAGGCCGATGTGTTGATGAT
>JAJFIE010000271.1 GCA_021775275.1 Rhodospirillales bacterium
CGCGGGCGCATACGGAGATCACTGATACAGATGGAGTGGTGATCGGTGAAATCACAAGCGGTGGCTTCGGCCCCACTGTCGGCGGTCCCGTAGCAATGGGGTATGTGGATATTTCGCACGCGAAATCTGGCACCGATGTCAATCTGCTGGTCCGTGGAAAATCCATGCCGGCGCAGGTTTGCTCGCCCACATTCGTTCCCCACAATTACTATTCCGGATAAACCGCAATCACCGAAAACATCGATAAACTGACAAAACATCAAGGAGAGGTTTCATGAGCATCAAATTCACCAACGACCATGAGTGGGTAAACGTTGACGGCGACACGGCAATGGTCGGGATCACCAACTACGCGCAGGAGCAACTGGGTGACGTGGTTTTTGTCGAACTGCCCGACGTGGGCGCGGATCTGGATCAGGGCGGCGACTCCGGTGTCATTGAGTCCGTCAAGGCTGCCAGTGAAATCTACGCGCCTATTAGCGGTGAAATTTCCGAGGTCAATGAAGCCCTGAACGATAATCCGGCGCTAATCAACACAGCGGCTGAGGGTGATGGCTGGATGTATAAAATGACCGTTAGCAATGCCTCTCAACTGGAAGACCTGATGGACAAGGCTGCCTATGATGCTTACGTGGAGGGCCTCGGCTAATGCCACGCACGCCCCTGAGTGAACTGGAACAGAAAGACGACTTCATCCGCCGCCATATTGGTCCCGGCGATCCGCAGGTTGCAGATATGCTGGCGACTATCGGTGTCTCCTCCGTTGACGAACTAATCGACAAGACGGTCCCGGCAGCAATCCGCACGGATGAGCCCCTGGATGTTCCTGATAACAAGAGCGAACGATATACCCTGAGCGTGCTGCGCCGCATGAGTGATCGTAATCAGGTGTTCATTTCCATGATTGGTATGGGGTATTACGGCACCGCGATTCCCAATGTAATCTTGCGTAATGTGATGGAAAATCCGGGCTGGTACACGGCGTATACGCCCTATCAGCCCGAGGTCTCTCAGGGGCGACTTGAGGCTCTGCTGAACTACCAGCAGATGGTCATGGACATGACCGGCATGGATATGGCCAATGCGTCTCTGCTGGATGAGGCGACGGCCGGCGCGGAAGCCATGTCCATGGCGCACCGCGTTTCCAAAAAGAAAGACTGTGACACATTCTTCATCGATGAGAGTTGCCATCCGCAGACCATCACCGTGATCCAGACCCGCGCCAAACTCGCCGGATTCGAAATTTTGGTCGGCGATCCGTGGAGCGACCTTGATGGCAAGGATGTGTTCGGCGTGCTGTTGCAATACCCGGCCTCTACCGGCGAAATCAGGGACCCGGAACCGGTGATCCAGTCCGCCAGCGAAAATGGAATTATTAGCTGTGTGGCGACAGACTTACTCAGCCTCGCCCTGCTGAAACCACCGGGGGAGATGGGCGCGGATATTGTGCTGGGCTCTTCCCAGCGATTCGGCGTACCCATGGGGTACGGTGGCCCTCACGCCGCATTTTTCGCTACCAAAGAGACCCACAAGCGCCAGGTTCCGGGACGCATTATCGGCGTGTCCATAGATGCCCAGGGCAATCAGGCACTGCGCATGGCGCTACAGACCCGCGAACAGCATATTCGTCGGGAAAAGGCGAACAGTAATATCTGCACGGCACAGGTGCTCCTCGCCGTGCTTGCAGGTTTTTATGCTGTTTATCATGGACCCGACGGCATCAAACGGATCGCGTCGAAGGTCCACCGCATGGCGCGGATTACTGCTGACGGCCTACGCCGAATGGGTGCGGATGTGTGTGACGCGCCGTTCTTTGATACGATCAGGGTTCGAGTGCCGGGACAGGCCGGACGCCTCGCGGCCAAAGCACGTGAATCACGCATCAATGTGCGGGTTATCGACCCGGATCATCTGGGAATCTCGCTCGACGAAACCACGCGGCGGCGCAACATCCATGCCTTGTGGAAGGTATTTGGCTCTCGTAAAGCGGATCAATTGAGTATTGAAGGGATCGATGAGGTCGTTGAGGAGATTCTTCCGGAGGCATTGAGGCGGACCAGCTCCTATCTCGATCATCCGGTCTTTACGCTCTATCATGCGGAAACCGAAATGCTGCGCTATCTGCGCTGGTTGCAGGCCAAGGACATCGCCCTCGACAGGGCCATGATCCCGCTCGGGTCATGCACAATGAAGCTGAACGCCACGACGCAGATGATCCCTGTTACGTGGCGGAATTTCTCAGCCATGCACCCCTTCGCACCACTGGACCAGACTCAAGGTTATCAGCAGTTGTTCGAGGAACTGGAGGAGCAGCTTGCGGAAATCACCGGCTTCGATGCCGTATCCCTGCAACCCAATGCCGGTTCACAGGGTGAGTTCTCTGGTCTGGCGGTTATCGCCAAGTATCACGATACGCGCGGCGATGGGCACCGTAATGTTTGCCTGATCCCATCGTCATCCCATGGCACCAACCCGGCCAGTGCACACATGGCCGGCATGCGAGTCATTGTGGTTGGCGCCGATGAAAACGGCAACGTGGATGTAGCGGACCTGAATGCCAAAGCAACCGAACACCGCGACAGTCTTGCCGCCTTGATGATCACCTATCCTTCCACCCATGGTGTGTTCGAGGAAGCCATCGTTGAAATCTGCGAAATCATTCATGCGAATGGCGGGCAGGTCTATCTGGACGGTGCAAACATGAATGCGCTGGTTGGCCTGGCCAAACCCGGCAAGTTCGGCGCAGATGTCATGCACCTGAATTTGCACAAGACCTTCGCCATTCCCCATGGCGGCGGTGGTCCGGGCATGGGACCCATCGGGTGCCGCGCGCACCTGGCGCCCTTCCTGCCGGGTCATTCGGTGGTCGACGGTGTTAATCCGGCGGCGGGAGATGACGACACCATTGGCGCAGTTTCCGCCGCACCGTGGGGCTCGGCCAGCATCCTGCCCATTTCATGGGCTTACATCGCCATGCTGGGGCCGCAAGGGCTCAAACGCTCGACACAGATAGCGATCCTTAGCGCCAACTATATTGCTCATCGTCTTGATCCCCACTATCCGGTTCTTTACCGGGGCAAGAATGGCTTTGTCGCCCACGAATGCATCGTGGACCTGCGTCCGATCAAGGAAAGCTGTGGCATCACCAACGAAGACGTGGCCAAGCGTCTGGTGGATTATGGCTTCCACGCGCCAACCATGTCTTTCCCGGTGGTGGATACCCTGATGATCGAACCGACCGAATCGGAGGCGCAACGGGAACTGGATCGTTTCTGCGATGCCCTGATCCATATCCGCAAGGAAATCCAGGACGTTGAAGATGGCAAGGCGGATCCGGAAAACAATCTGTTGCGGAATGCACCGCATACCCACGAGCTGTTGCTGCAAAGCCCGTGGGCGCAACCCTATTCCAAGCAGGAGGCCTACTTCCCCCTGCCGGGCCTGCGCGCGGACAAGTACTGGCCGCCGGTGGGCCGGGTTGACAACTTGTACGGCGACCGCCATCTGATCTGCACTTGCCCACCTATGGAGGCCTATGAGGAAGCGGCGGAATAGTGGCGATGACGGATGCAAAAGATCACACCATCACGGATGACGCCCTAAGCACCTATGCCCGTGATGGCGTGATCCATGTACCGGGGGCAATCAACGGACAATGGCTTGCCGTGGTGGCCGCCGGAATAGAACGCAATTGCCGGCAGCCGGGGCCGTATTTTCGCGATCAGACCCGGGACGGCGACCCCGCTCGCTACATTTTCGATTACTGGACCTGGCGTGACATCCCGGAATTCAGGGACTTTGTCGAACATGGCCCGATGTCGGCGCTGGCCGCCCAGGTTCTTGGTGTGGAGCAGGTCACACTGCTCATGGATAACTGGTTCATGAATGAA
>JAJFIE010000272.1 GCA_021775275.1 Rhodospirillales bacterium
TTTTGTATTATAATATAATAGAAGTATACTCACCTTAAGCATCACGCAATCGTTAGAACATTTAACCCACGATGATGACCCTTTCAGGGGTTTTGCCTCCATTTACCCTACCGATTCGCCATCTTACATTACACTCTGGAATCCTCGGAATAGCGGCCTTTCACCAACGCAAAAGCATGCATAGAATAGGAGCATGACACTGAAACCGACAGGTCCGCGGACAGCTATTTTCACCCGGCTGGTCCGCGACATCATGGAGCAAAAACCGCTAACAGCGCCGATGACGATGCCTGTTGCGGAACTTGTGGGCAGAATGGGCGCAAGTCTCGCATCCAGTATCGTGATCGTTGATAATGAAGATCGACCGATTGGAATACTGACGGAGCAGGATGTCACAAGACGCATCGCATTTCGATCTGACGCAGAAGCGGAAACCAGTTCAGTCATGACGACACCGGTGGAAACCATAGCTGAAGGCGATCACCTGTTTCATGCCATCGCCCTGATGCGTCGCTTGAACCGGCGACACATGCCGGTTGTGCAGCGCAATGGTGTGCTTACAGGCATGCTGAATTTGGCCGACGTGCTGGCCGTTGCTTCCGAAACCCTGATGGAACAGATCGACAATCTGACCTGGGACACCAGTGTGGATGGTCTGACACAGGTGAAGGCCTATCAAGTGGAGTTGGCTGACGAGTTGTTTGGCGAAAGTATTCCCGTAGCTGAAATTCAGGCCGTACTGACGGACATCAATAACAATATCTATCGCAGGGTGGTTGATCTGAACCTCCACGCCATGAAAGACGAAGGACTGGGAGAACCGCCTGTTGCGTTTTCCGTCATCGTTATGGGATCAGGCGGCCGGGGCGAAAACTACGTTTACCCGGATCAGGATAACGGTTTTATCCTGGATGATTATCCGGATGACCGGCACACGGAAATTGATGCCTGGTTTATTGAGTTGGCGGAACGCATGGTCCGCGATCTGGATGCCGTCGGTCTGCCCCTGTGCAAGGGTTTCGTCATGGCCACCAACCCGTTGTGGCGAAAAACGTTGTCTCAATGGAAGGAGCAGGTGCGCCTGTGGGGCCGCAAACGCACTACGACAGCGCTTCGCCTGTGTGACATTTTTTTCGATTTCCGCACCGTATGGGGGGACCCTGGTTTTGGTGATGGTTTGCGTAACCACATCACAGAATTGGCCGCCCGGAATCCCACATTGCTGCAACAGCTTCTCGCTGACAATGCGGATCAAGGCGTTGGCCTCTCATTGTTCAGGCGGTTCATTGTAGAAAAAAAGGCTCTGGATCACCGGGGGGAAATAAATCTGAAGCAAACCGCCACCCTGCCATTGGTCGAGGGGATACGGCTATTGAGTCTACGTGAGCGCATCACCGACACATCGACCATCACCCGCATGGCAGCGTTGCGGAAGCGTGGCATTCTTGACGATGATGAATACGACTATCTGAATGGCGCATTCCGCATGGTTTGCCGTTTGTTGCTGCGCCAGCAGATTAAAGATTTCAAAGCGGGCCGTCCGGTATCCAATTATGTCCATCCACGCACCCTGTCACAGCGCGAAACCGATATATTGAAAGACTCCATGGAAGCCATTGATCGCCTGCGCAAGCGTATCCGCACTGAATTCACGGCGGATATTTTCTAGGATGCCTCAACCGCCAGGGGTCATTCAGGCTTTGATATATGCACCGGAGGCGTTCGCTCCGCCCACGGCATCGCGCGTTCAAAAAATGCCGCAAGACGGATTAGCGTTGCTTCGTCGCCGAACCGAGACGCAAACTGGACGCCGACAGGAATCCCGCCGTCGGCTTCAAAAAGCGGTAGTGAAATAGCAGGCTGGCCAGTCGTATTGAACAGCGCAAGGTAGGAATCGTTTTCGAAAACCGTCTCCTGCCATTCCTCGGCCGAGATGGCTCCCTGTGGGTCACATCGGTAGTACTGATCAATCAATGGCGCAGGACAAACATTCGTCGGGGTTACCAGAACATCATAGTCGCGGAAAAACCGGCCTGCGACGCGGTTCACTTTATTGAAGACTTTCAGTGCGCCCAGCAGCTTGGTGGCCGACAGATTCTTGCCATATCGATAGCAAGCCAACGTCGTCGACTGGAGAGTTTCCTCATCGGGGGTGCGTCCCATTCGCATTGCAATATCATCCACGCCACTGGCAAGATTCGCACATGCGACAATGGTCGTCGCCACGATAAACGCTTCCACATCAATTTCTGGCGTTGCTTCTTCAATCGAGTGACCTTCAGTTTCCAGTGTCGATAGCGCGGCATGAAGTGCAGCGCGGGAGGCTTGGGATACCGGCTTGCCGGTCCAGGAATGCTCCATGAAAGCCACACGCATTTTCGCCAAAGGCCTCGCCACTTCTTCCACATATGGTCTTGTGGGCGGAGCGATTCCATATGGGTCACCATCAGAAGGTCCATTCATAACATCCAAACACAACGCACAATCTCGAACTGTCCGGGTAAGGACAAAGGATGCGCTGAGGCCGTTGCCCCCTTCGCCACGCTCCGGACCGGCGGGGATTCGACCGCGGGTTTGTTTCAGGCCGACTAGCCCACAATACGCGGCCGGGGTTCGGGTTGAGCCGCCGCCATCACTCGCCGTCGCCACGGGCACGGCCCCGGTCGCCACCATTGCAGCTGAGCCCCCACTGGAGCCTCCCGGCGTACGTTCAGTGTCCCATGGATTTCGCGAAATTCCAGAGATTCGTGATTCCGTCGTGCCGGTAAGCCCAAATTCCGGTGTTGTGGTGCGTCCGAGGAACATCGCTCCCGCGTCGCTTAGCCGCGTGAACGCCGTGTTGCTTGTTTCGGCAATCATTCCTTTGGAAAGCACACTGCCCATCTCAATACATCGTCCGGCTTGCGCGAATGACAGATCCTTGTTGAGGGCCGGAACTCCCATTAACG
>JAJFIE010000273.1 GCA_021775275.1 Rhodospirillales bacterium
TGCTGGAAACCATGGATGAAGGCATGGCGTTGTTTGCCCCGAATGTGAACTCCTACCGTCGGTTTGTGCCCAATTCCTACGTACCCACCTATCCGACGTGGTCTCATAATAACCGTTCGACGGCATTGCGAATTCCCGGCGGCGATCATAAGGCGCGCCGGTTCGAGCATCGCATCGCCGGTGCGGACGCTAATCCTTATCTAACCATGGCAGCCATGCTCGCCGGGGTTCACCACGGCATCACCAACAAGATTGAGCCGCCCGAGAAGACCGAGGGCAATGCGGATGCGTGCCGGGAAACAACGACGCCGCTGCGTTTCCAGCGGGCGCTGGACCGTCTGGAAACGGCTGAGATACTGCCCTCGTATTTGAGCGATACCTACTGCCTTCGTTACCGCCTGACCAAACAGGACGAAATGGATCGCTTCACCAATGCCATATCCAGACGCGAGTACGACTGGTATCTGCTGAGTCAGTAAATTCGCGTCGGAATTATTTTATCGCCAGGAGAAATTGAAATGCAGCGTACACACAACTGGACCACGCAAGAATGGGTCGAGGCCGATCGCAAGCACCACATGCGTCCCTTCACCGATTATGTCGAAGCCAAAACAGGGAGCGCACGAATCGTCACCCGGGCCGAAGGTATCTATACATTTGATACAGAGGGCAATGAAGTGCTCGACGGCATGGCCGGGCTTTGGTGCACCAACGTGGGTTACGGTCGCAAGGAACTCGCCGACGCCGCTTACAGCCAAATGATGGAATTGCCCTACTACAACACATTCTTTAATTCCGCCCACAAACCGTCTATCGAATTGGCCGGGGTGTTAGCCGAATTGACACCGGACGGTCTCGATCATGCCTTCTACGCATCATCAGGTTCCGAGGCTAACGACACCATCGTTCGTATGGTGCGGCACTATTGGAACATGAAGGGTAAACCGGCTAAGAAAACCTTCATCAGCCGCGAATATGCCTATCATGGCACCACCATGGCTGCCGCAAGTCTGGGCGGTATGTCGGGCATGCACGGTCAGGCAGATCTGCCGCTGCCGGGTTTCGAGCATGTGATGCCGCCCTATTGGTACGCCTTCGGTGGCGACATGACGCCGGAAGAATTTGGCATGGCCGCCGCCAAGGCTGTGGAAGACAAAATTCTCGAGCTGGGGGCGGATAAAGTTGCCGCCTTCATTGGTGAACCGATCCAGGGCGCCGGTGCGGTGATTATTCCACCGGAGACCTACTGGCCGGAAATCCAGAGAATTTGCAAGAAACACGATGTCCTGTTGATCGCCGATGAAGTGATCTGTGGTTTCGGGCGGACGGGAAACTGGTTTGGATCCCAGACGTTCGATATCAAACCCGATCTGATGCCTATCGCCAAAGGTCTGACATCCGGATACATCCCGTTATCAGCCGTGATGACCACCGACGATATTGTGGACACGCTGGGCAAGGGGGGTGAATTCCAGCACGGGTTTACCTATTCCGGCCATCCGGTCGCCTGTGCCGTGGCACTCGCCAATATCGACGTTATAAAACGAGAAAACCTGGTAGAGCGGACGCGCACGGACACAGGACCGTATCTGAGCGAGAAGCTGGCTGAACTGCAAGATCATCCATTGGTCGGTGAAGTGCGTTCTGTCGGTTTGATCGGCGCCATTGAGTTGACCAAGAACAAGGAAACCCGTGAATTGTTTGAGCCCATGGGCGAGGTTGGCGCAAAATGCAAAAGCCACTGTATGGCGAATGGCCTGATCATGCGATCCACCCGTGATGTTATGGTGATGTCACCACCATTGATCATTACCCGCGCGGAAATCGACATTATGATCGAGCGGGCGCGGAAAGGACTGGATGCAACGGCGAAAGAAATCGGTGTAGCCTGACTGGTTATCGGTTAGCCGATAATGGTCAGGACGAATCTTCTGCCAGTGTGGCAAGCAGTTCCAGGTCGGGAACTTCCACAATACCGCCCTTGGAAACCAGGATGGAGTTTTCCTTCTTCAGTTTGGAAAACGTCCGACTGACGGTTTCGGTGGTCAGGCCCAGATAGTCGGCAATGGCTTCCCGCCCCATGGGAATAGGGATAACGGTGGCGGAATCGCCGCGACGTTCGGATCGTTGGGACAGCGATAATAAAAAGGAACACAGACGCTCCTTTGCCGTCTTGCGACCCAGCAATAAAATCTGATCCTGCGCCTGCGCCAGCTCATTGGATGCCATGTTCAACATCCGGGTTTCCAGATGAGGGGTTTGTTGAAACATGCCTTCCAGGTCTTTGCGGTTAAACCGACACAAACGAACCGGGGTAATGGCTTCGGCTGAATAGGCGTAGGTATCATTCATGGCAATGCCAAGGAAATCGCCCGAGAACAGAAATCCCGTGATCTGCTCGCGCCCATCAGGCAGGAGTTTGTAGAGTTTTACCAGACCTTCGGTGACATTGAACAAATGATCAGCGGAATCACCCTCGCTGAAGATAATCTCGCGCGCGTCCTGAGAGACGTTAAAAGCGAACGAGGACAAGCGCTGTAGTTCCTGATCAGATAGCACACTACAGAACACACTGTCGCGCACGCCACACGCAGCGCACGGAGCCGGTATTGAATCCGACCAACGCTTAATCGGATCTTTCAAGGGATATTGCATGTTCCAACGCTCTATTTAGCCCTTATTAAAGCCAAATATGCCGGAAAATCACGACCAAAGCAACGCCATGGAATTTTTTTTGCCACTCGAAGCATAACATTTTGCTTCCTATTGGAAATTGATTTGCATCAAGGAAACGGGGATCAAAAAACCTGAAAGTATATAAGGTTATTTGTTAAGGACGTTTGGCTGTGCTTTATTCCGTGCAACAGTTATCGGAGCAGGACGCACATTCTGCGTTACCGCTTGTTCAACTCAGATATCCCGAAATGACGGCTGCGGCCTGGAAAGACCGCATGCGTGAGCTTTGCGATCATGATGGTGGCGTCGCTGCTGTTCAGTGTGAACGTGGATATTTCTACGGGATTTTGATGTTTGAGCCTGTGGAGTCGCCGGAAGGCGAGCGTGTTTTGAATGTCACAGATATTGTCGCGCTAACGCTGACGGGTCAGGAGAACGTTCGTTCCATGATGTTGGAATGGAGCGATCGTCGTGCCCGCGATCTTAACTGTGAACGGATTGATATTCGATTGAATTGACCCGGCGCCTCGCAATTTGCCCACGTCGTATGGTATCCTCGGGTATGGCGATTAAACATCATTGCCTAGCGGTGGCTAATGGTGACAACCTCAAGTATATACGTTGTTGGTAACAGGTGTTATCTCCTGTCTCTGTCAGCCTCATGTCATTGAGGTGACGTAGGTGGGTAGAAAGCTACTGTCTAATAAACAATCCGTGGATGTTGCATGGACATTACAACAATAGCGGGGA
>JAJFIE010000274.1 GCA_021775275.1 Rhodospirillales bacterium
GCTGATTTACGGTTCAATCCGGCGTTCGACAAGAAGACCGGATATTTTACCCGCTCGATCCTGTGTATTCCGGTGGCCAACAAGACCGGCAAGGTGATCGGTGTGACCCAGGCGCTGAACAAGCGCGGCGGTCCCTTTACCGACGAGGACGAACAACGCCTGAAAGCGTTTACCGCGCAGGTCTCCATCGCGCTGGAAAACGCCAAGCTGTTCGACGATGTCCAGAACATGAAGAACTACAATGAAAGCATGCTGGAAAGTATGTCAAATGCGGTCATCACCCTGGATGAAGATGGCAAGATCGTGACCTGCAACAAGGCCGGGTTGAACATTCTGGATGCAAAACCGGACGAAATTATTGGTCAGTCGGCAGAAGAGTTTTTCGAAGGTCCCAACGAGTGGATTTACTCGAAAATTCAGCAGGTGGGCGAAAATCAGGAATCTGATGAAATGCTGGATGCGGGCATGGAGGTCGGTGGAGAAAACCTGTCGGTGAATGTTCACTTCCTGCCTCTGCTGAACACCGAGGGCAACAAACTCGGCACCATGATCATGATGGAAGACATCAGTTCCGAAAAACGGATGAAATCCACCATGTCGCGCTATATGGATCCCGGTATTGCCGACCAGTTGATGGCTGGCGGCCAGGGTGAAGAGTTCCTCGGCGGCGCCAGCAGTGAAGTCACGGTTTTATTCTCCGATGTTCGCAGCTTTACTACATTGACCGAGGCGCTTGGCGCCCAGGGCACCGTCAAGATGCTGAACGAGTATTTTACCATCATGGTGGACTGCATCACCCGTGAAGGCGGCATGCTGGACAAGTTCATCGGTGACGCCATCATGGCCGGATTCGGCATCCCCGTCGCGCATGATGACGATGAAGACCGCGCCGTCCGCGCCGCCATCGCCATGATTGTCGAGTTATGGGACTGGAACAAGGTTCGCGTCGCCCGTGGTGAAAAAGCCATCGACCATGGCGTCGGTCTGAACACCGGCATGGTAGTTTCCGGTAACATTGGATCGCCCAAGCGAATGGACTACACCATGATCGGCGATGGCGTTAATCTGGCGGCGAGACTGGAGTCAGCGTGCAAACAATATCACGCCCGCATCCTGATCTCGGAATTTACCCGCGCGAAACTCAAGGGCACCTACCGCCTGCGCGATGTGGATATGGTCGTGGTGAAGGGAAAGACGGAGCCTGTCGGTGTCTATGAGGTTCTCGATTACCACAACGATGAAACGTTTCCGAACCTGATGGATGCGGTGGGTTACTTCAATGAAGGCGTGAAGCACTACCGTGTCGGAGACTGGGACGCAGGCATCAAGAAGTTTAACGAAGCGATGGTAGCCAACCCGTCCGATGCGCTGTCCACCACCTATATCGAACGGTGCGAACATCTGAAGGAAAACCCGCCGGATAATTGGGACGGCGTGTGGGTGATGACCAGCAAATGATTTCATGCGTGCTCTTGAAAGAAAGAATATTTGTTCATACATATCAATGAGATGAGTGGGGGGTAAGTAAACGTTTCCATGCGGCTCATTTATTTTTGGCATGAGCACAGATATTGAATAGTCATATGAGCGAAATGAATGTTGATAATATCCTGGAAGAGCTTCGTCTCGAGTTTCTTGAAGACGGAGGAGACAGGATCGAAAATATTTATCAGAACCTCAATGAAGTAGAGAAAAATGCAGGGGCTTTCGATGAGTCGCTGAGATCCATCAAGCGCGATGTACACACCCTGAAGGGACAGGCCGGGCCCTTTGGCTTCCCCTCCATCACACGGATCATGCACAGTCTTGAAGATTTTTTCGAGATGACGCACGAGATGTCGGTCGCCCGGTTCCCTGATATTCGTAAATTTATTGATGCGGCAGCTAACATTCTGGAGCAGCAGGAAGACCCTGGTGAAGAGGCGACAGCGAAAATCTGCGCCAACATGCCCCATACTGCACAGTTGATTTCTGAAGGACAGGTGGTCCGTGATGTCCCTGCCCTGCTGGTTATGCCGCGAGGCACCCAGCGGACGCTGGTGGGCAAGGAATTGGCCTCTTGTGGTTTTCGGGTCGTGACCGCCGGAAATTCTTACGATGCGATCCACACCGGTATCGATGTCGGTCCCAAGTTCGCCATTATAAATCGTGGCATGAAGGATATTTCAGGTGTTGAACTGGTCAACGTATTCAAAGCTATCAGCGCTCTGGATTCTTGCCGGATTATAATTCTGACCAGTGATGATGAGCTTGACGATATCGTCGCTGAACTGCCCGCAGGCACAGCGGTCATACACAAGGGCGCAGAATTTTTCAGCGATCTGACCACGCAGTTGATTGAATGGGGCTTCTTCGGCGAGATCGTTCACTAGATGCCGGACGGCGTCGTGACCAGAAGGAAACCTGATGTCGCCTACTTGGTCGTGGCGATGAATACGCCATCCCAGTCGGCGGCGGGCGGATTGACCTTGTATTCGGCAATGCGTTCTTCATAGAGATCACACAGGACGTCGAGATTGATCTCGAGTTTCCATGGTCTGTTTTCGTCATTGCCGAGCGTGCGAATTTCCTTGAACATCTCGGTGGCTTCATCCCAGCGTTGCGCCCGATAGGTCTCCATGGCCGTGTGGATTTTATCCTGCACGGTGATGAACGCCGGGTCGTTCATAAGTTCGGCGTCACCCATCAGGCCATAGATATAGGTGCCCGAGGTCTTGCCCTTGACCTGAATGAAATCGAGATCAATGGTCGCCAGACGATCCCTGACATTTTCATTGATACTAGGCCCCAGAACAACATTCATGCCGTAGCTCTTGCTCTGGCCTTCCAGTCTGGCCGCGAGGTTCACGGTGTCGCCGAGGACGGAATAATCGAACCGCATGTCCGATCCCATGTTGCCGACAACGCACGGGCCGGAGTTTAGCCCCAGGCCGACTTTGAGGGGAATGTGTTTACGCCCCTCCTCCCTGGCTTCAATTTCCAGTCGGTCATTCAACGGACCCATCTCTGCCAGCATGGCCAACGCCGAGGTGCAGCCATTGTACATGTGGTCTTCATCATCAAGCGGCGCGTTCCAAAACGCCATGATGCAGTCGCCCATGTATTTGTCGACGGTGCCTTGACGCTCGAGAATGACATTGGTCAGCGGCGTCAGCAGTTTGTTGATCAGCGATGTCAGACCGACGGCGTCAAACTGTTCGGAAATGGTGGTGAAGCCGCGCACGTCACAGAACAACAGCGTCATCTCGCGCAGGTCGCCGCCCAGTTTCAATTCGTCGGGGTTATCTGCAACCTTGGCCACCATGTCCGGCGACAGGTATTTGGAGAACGCATCGCGGGTCTGGCGACGCTGGGCTTCTTCGCGGGCGTATCCGGTGAAAGTCAACGTCGTATAGAGCAACAGGATCGATCCTACGGCGAAAGCTGCATCAAACAGCATGCGGTATTGATCAAACAGATGCCAGGAAGTACCAGCAGCACTTGCCGCAATAACCACGAAGACAAGCAATGCCCATTTTGCCCCTACCCACGGCACCAGGATAATCATCAGCAGTCCACCGATAAGAATGAAAAACAACTCCACGGCATCCGCATAGTTCGGTCGGACGAGAAAGCTTTTTTCGACGGCGTTTTCCAGCACCTGGGCGTGGACCTCCACCCCGGGAATGATCCCTTCCGTGGGAATCGCCCGGATATCAAGCAGCCCCACGGCAGATGTGCCGATCAATGCCAGTTTTCCCTTGATCATATCCGGGTCGGCGGTTCCGTTCAGGACGTCACGCGCCGGAATATATTTCGCCGTGTCCCGGTGTGAAAAATATGGGTAGACCCGACCAATCTTGTCGGTGGGAAATCGCAGATCCTTGGATACAGCGAACTCGATGACGCCTAAGGGGCCTGTGGTTATCAAAGTGGTCGGACGACCAACTGCGAGACGTAGCACTTCCACCGAAAGAGACGGGTATATATTGCCATCATAAACGAAGGCGGTGGGGTAGCGCCGAACGATACCATCGGTTTCCGGGACCAGCGAAAAGATTCCCTGGCCGCCGAACTTATGGATTGTTGCCTGTTCAAGAATGGAAATATTTCGCACCAGTGAAGGAACGTTCGGCAGCGACTTAAGGGGATCTATCGAGTTTTTTTTCAGTTTCCGGATCGACACGGATTTTTTTGCTGGTGGATCCTTTTTGGTATTCAACTCTTCCCAATAGGCTGCTTGTCCTAAAACCACCCGGGTTTGTTTAAGGATATCTGCAAAAGCTTCATCATTGCCGCTCAGCTTTGCAAGCTTCGCCTTGGTCTCATCATCAATACCGGCAATCGAATCGGCGATGACAACCGGATTCATCCTATCCGGTTCGGCGAACACCATATCGAACCCGACCACGCCGACGCCCATGACAAACAGGTTGCGGACCATGTCGGCGACGATGTTGCGGGGCCACGGCCACTGTCCGAATTCATTGAGGCTTTCTTCATCCAGATCAATAATGATGGCCGGAGATTTTTCCAGAGATGGAATGGGGCGCGGCTTGAGGACCTGATAAAAGTCGAACATCTTGTTGCGCGCAAATTCGACGGGATAGGGATTAAGCCAGAAGACAACAAGAAATACCGCCAGCAGTACGAGGCCGACGAGACGGTCAAAACTGAACGCGCGTTTCAGAAATTTCATTGCTATCTTTTTTTGCTCGTTATGGCTTTTCACGCCTTCCTGTATTCTTTCACTAGAACAGGGGTAAGTATGACGGGTCAAGGAAAATTCCGTTAAGTGAGCCATAAGGCACGGAAATTTAACAATTTCCTGAAAATCAAAGACGATCAGCAATGACTTTTTAGCGCTGGTATGGAATAAGGTTAAAGCTGCCCATTTAAGGGGTGGTCGCTAGCGCCAGCCAAATCGGGGACGTATACTCGTCACATGGGCCAATCGACCAACAACGCGTGGATCAAACCACTGTACAAAGCCCTTGCGCCGGTCATCCGCGAGGTATTTGTCATGTCGTTTTTTGTAAACGTGCTGGCGTTCGGCGTTCCCATTTTCACGCTACAGGTCTATGACCGCGTGGTTCAGCATGCGGCCATCAGCACGTTGTGGGGGCTGGCGCTTGGCCTCGTGATTGTCCTGGTTTTTGACTATATCCTGCGCCAGGCCCGCTCACGGATCATGCAGACCATCGCCCTTCGCGTTGATGTGGAAGTGGGGCGCTCCGTGTTCGACAAGTTCACCTCGCTCCCTCTCAACATCCTGGAATCCCGGGGCGGCAACTACTGGCAGTCCCTGTTTCGCGATGTGGACACGGTGCGCAATACACTTTCAGGCGCGCCAGCCATCCTGATTTGCGACCTGCCGTTCGCGATCATGTTCTTTGTCGTTATTTTTATCGTCGCCCAACCCATCGTCTGGGTGTTGATGATTGTCATGGTGCTGTTCATATTTGTTACCTGGCGCGCCGGTACGGCGACGGGTAAGGCCAGTTCGACGGAACGCAACAGCGCGCAGGATCGTGACAGCCTCATTGCAGAGATGATTCAGGGGCGCACCACAATCAAGGCGCTGGCGCTGGAAGGCGCCATGCGACCCATGTGGGAGGAGCGCCATGCGACCAACATCGGAAACGCCATTGCCCGCGGCGGGCGGACCGACGCCTACACCAATCTCGGCCAGACCCTGACCCAGTCGACCAGTCTGATGATGACATCTTTCGGAGCACTCGCGATCATTGGCCAGGACCTGACCATGGGCTCCCTGATCGCCACCAACATGATGTCCGGTCGTCTGCTGGGACCGCTTAATCAACTGGTCTCACAATGGCGGACCTATAGTGGATACCGACAGGCCGTCGACCGGCTGGGAGAAATTTTCGACATCGAGAGCGAGCGTATGGAGAGCGAGGTCAAACTCGACAAGCCGAAAGGCCGCCTCGAAGCTGTTAACCTGACGTTCGCCTACGCCGAAGGGTTGCCCCCTGTTTGCGACAACATAACCGTGTCTTTCGAAGCCGGGGGCATCCACGCTCTCGTAGGTCGGAACGGCAGTGGCAAGACCACGC
>JAJFIE010000275.1 GCA_021775275.1 Rhodospirillales bacterium
CAACGCGATGCCGACGATGCCTGCGAGACTGAATTCAGGGCTCACCAGCACCGGCGTGGGCCACAGGTTCCCCATACCGGCGAGCGTGACGTCTGTGGTCATGGATAACAGAACGCCCGTGACAATCACGGCGGCGGGGACAGCCAGCACCCGTTTTATTTTAGCCACCACAGCCCATGTGATGACAATGGCCAGACCATAAACCGGGAAATCCGATACGGCGCGGACCGGCGCCAGACACAGTCCGAGAAGCACCCCGGCCAGCATGGCGTTTGCCAGTGCGCCGGGAATGGCGGCAACCCAGCGGCCCAGTGGTTTCCACAGGCCCGTGAAGACAATCAGCACGCCACAGACCAGAAAGGCCCCCACGGCTACCGGGAACCCGCCTTCGATGGCGCCCGTGGTCGCCAGCAATGCGGCGCCCGGTGTGGACCAGGCCATGCTGATGGGCATGCGGGTCTTCAGGCTCAGATAGATGGCCGGAATGCCCATGGCGAACGACAGCGCCATCAGGCCGGACGCGGCCTGCGCCTGCGTGGCGCCGACCGCTGACAATCCCTGAAGAATGACGGCGAATGAGCTGGCGGTGCCGACAAAGGCCGCCAGCATTCCGGCGAAGACGGCCTGTAGGGAAAGCGACGCCCGCAAGGTCTACCCCCACAGTTCCGGGAATGGGGCGCTGACCATGCCGTCTGTGAAATCGAGACCGTGGTCGCGATCTTTTTTCATCAGCAATGGCCCGTCCAGATCGACGAACTCCGCATAAGGCCCCAGCAGGGTCGCCGGGGCCATGGCCAGCGAGGTTCCCACCATGCAGCCAATCATCACGCCGAAACCCAGTTCTTTTGCCACCTGGGTCAGATGGATAGCCTCGGTCAGACCACCGGTCTTGTCCAGCTTCACGTTGATCATCTGGTATTTGGCCTTGAGGTCCGGAAGACCGTCCGCGGTATGGCAGGCCTCGTCGGCGCAAATGGGGATGGGGCTTTTGAAGTCCGCCAGCGCCTGGTCCTCATCGGCTTTCAGGGGTTGCTCGATCATCTCAATACCCAACAGATGCAGTGGATCAGCAACCTGCGCCAGCAAATCAATGGTCCATGATTCATTGGGATCGATGATAATCCGTGCCGTGGGCGCATTTTCGCGCACCGTCGCCATGCTGGTGAGCACGGCATCGGGGCCAAGTTTGACTTTCAGCAGCGGCGCACCTTTAAGTTCCGCCGCCGCCGCGCCCATGGCGTCAGGCGCATCGATGCCGATGGTTTCCGCCGTGATGCAGGG
Source organism: Rhodospirillales bacterium (assembly GCA_021775275.1). Taxonomy (GTDB): domain Bacteria; phylum Pseudomonadota; class Alphaproteobacteria; order Rhodospirillales; family Casp-alpha2; genus JAJFIE01. The sequence goes on from JAJFIE010000275.1 coordinate 1,282, forward strand.
CGCTGGCGTGGGCAGTCCGGCCAGTTCCCAGACCCTTGCCCCCGCCCGTTTGGCTTCCAGATCCCACAGTGCGCAGTCCAACGCATTGCGGGCCGCACCGGATGACATATCAGCCCGCAACTCTTCGCGGCTCAACCCTGTCGCAATGCGAGCCGCCTGTTCCTCAATCTGGGCGATGACGCCGTCCACGGTTTCATCATAGCGCGGATAGGGCACACACTCGGCCCAACCTTTGATGCCATCGTCGTCAACAAGCTCCACCACCACGACGTCAGCGGCGGTCTTGGTGCCGCGTGAAATGGTGAACGGTTTGACCAGGGGCCAGCTTTCATGCCGAGTGGTGAGGGTGGTCATAATGCTTACATTTTTTCCAGCACATCGACGATGGCCGCAACGCCGGTGCGCACCGGATCAACGGCGGGCATGCCGAATGTGTCTGATGTTTCCTTGAGGCACGCTTCGGCTTCTGTGTCCGACATTTTTGATGTGTTGAAGGCAAAGCCAACGACTTTTGCATCGGGGTTGGTCAGGCGGGCGCAGGATTCATTCAGCGCGATACAGTCTTCCAGGCTGGGCAGCGGCTGGTGCGGAATGCCGCGCATGTGGTCGCGGCCCGGCTCGTGGCACATGATCAGGGCATCGGCCTGTGCACCGTGCAACAGGCCCAGCGAAACACCCGCAAAGGACGGGTGGAACAGCGAGCCCTGCCCCTCGATCAGGTCCCAGTGATCGGCGTCATGATCGGGCGCTATGGTCTCAACCGAACCGGAAATGAAGTCGGCGACCACGGCGTCCACGGACACGCCATCCCCGGCGATAAAGATACCGGTCTGGCCGGTGGCGCGGAAATCGACGTTCATGCCGCGCCCCTCCATTTCCTTCCACACAGCCAGCGCCGTGAACATCTTGCCCAGCGAACAGTCGGTGCCCACGGCCAGCATGCGCTTGCCGGTTCGGCGGACGCCACTGGCCACAGGAAAACTGCGGGTGGGGTGGCGCAGGTCATATAGCGCCCGGCTGTGAATTTCCGCCGCATCACTGATGGCGTGGACATCGCCCAGCCGGGTGTGCAGGCCGGACGCGATATCCATGCCCAGTTCCATGGCGCGGACCAGTGTTGCGCTCCACGACTCAGAGATGACGCCACCCCGGTTGGCGACACCCACAACCAGGGTTTTCACGCCCGCCGCTGCGGCGTCTTCCAGCGTCATGTCGGGAATGCCCAGGTCGGCGTTGCAACCCTCAAGGCGCAGCTGACCGAGGCACCACTCGGGACGCCAGTGGACAACACCTTGCGCAGTCTTGGCGGCAAGCTGATCGGCGGCATCGCCAATGAACATCAGATAGGGGGTGCGAAGTGACATAGGTGTTGGTCCTTATGGCCGGGTTAGATCACAACCGACGACCACGCGCCGGTGCGATGGAAGGTATCAAACTGTTCGAGATAGGGTGTC
>JAJFIE010000276.1 GCA_021775275.1 Rhodospirillales bacterium
AACGCCTTGCTGATGTTCTTTAGTTCAATAGCCGGGTGTTTTTCTCGTGTCATGAATGTGCACCAACCCTGACGCGTCATTCCCAGTTGATAGTAAAAAAGGGGCGACGTAAATGCCGCCCCTTTTGTTTGCTGAACGTCGGTTTTAACCTTCGCCGATTTCAACTGATGACATCAATGCACGGACATCCTGGGCGTCATAGACTTCCTTGACCTTCAGGCTTCCGTTGATGATCTGGTCACGCATACCCATGATGTCGCTCCAGATACCGGCGGGAATATGCGGGGTTTTCAACAGGCGGACGGAATCGTCGCTCAGGCCAATTCCATAGCCATGGGTGCCGAACGTACCGGACTTCAGGTCCTCAACCATGGCGCTGTAAACCGGGACCATATCCCAGACAACGGATGACAACAGATGTCCCTTGTCGAGGCTCGATTTGTCGCCGATCACGTCAATGAACAGAGCCTTGCCGCCATCGGTGGCCTTGGTTGTTTCCACGGCCTGGATCATGCCGAAGCTGGATCCATTTCCTTGACCGAAGACGATATCGGCGCCTGCCGAAATAACAGACGCGGTAACACGACGGCCGCCCGCAGCGTCGCCATAGGCTGCGGGGCCGATAACCGCATAGATAAGTTTGATCGAGCTTTTCTCGGCCTTGGCGCCCAGCGCAAAGGCGGCAGACTGGGAGTTCCATGATGGTGGCTCACCAGAAACAACGATACCCAATGAGCCCGTACGTGTCATTTTTGCCGCCATAACGCCTGCCAGATAAGCGCCTTCATGGCCGCTCAGGGTGTAATCCGCGATCAACCCTTTCTTGATGGCGTCAGGCGTATCGACAACAGCAACCGGAACGCCGGTTTCATTGGCGATTTCCGGCGCGGCGGTGTTGTATCCGCTGGCATGGGCGATCATCAGATCAACCCCTTCTTCCGCCAGTTCACGCAAGGTCGGGCGAACGTCGCCATACCCGAGACCTTCTGCCGGAACGAACTCAAGGCCATATTTCTCGGCTACTATCCGTGCCGCGTCGACCCCTTGCTGGTTCCAGCCGAAGTCTGTGCCCTCTTCGGGCACGAGGACGGCAATCTTCTTGACTTCAGCCGCGAATACGGTGGTTGCCGCCATAACGGACACCGCCATAACCGCCGCCGGGACGATTACTCCTATTCGAAATCTTTTGCCAAACATTTTCATGATCGTAACCTCCTTGGTTAATATTATTCGACACCAGACAATCGATCTATCCGTTGCCAAACTTACTTAATTCACTCAACTCGCTTCCAATGCCTTCCGAACTGCAACGAGCGTCTTCGCGCGTGCACTCTGTAATTCTTTGATTTTCTCCGGAGTGTAGGAGTACACACCCCCTCCGGTTTTGATTCCCAAGTTTCCCCCGGATGTTAAATCGGTGACGAACTGTCCAACATCGTCGCGGTTGCACAGTTCCTTGTTCAGGTAACTGCCGACGGCCTGATAAATATCCAGTCCTGCCATATCCAGCAACGCCATGGGCCCGATCACCGCAAGTTTATAACCGATACCCCAGGATACGCAGGTATCAAGGTCTTCGGCATCAATAACACCCTGCTCGACCAGATCGACGGCCTCTCGCAGCAGGGCATACAAAATCCGGTTCTCGACGAATCCGGGCACGTCTTTCTTGACCACGACGGGGATCAGGTTAAATCCTTCGATTGTCGAGACCATCCACTCGACGACGGCCTGATCGGTTTTCTCACCGGCAATCACCTCAATCATGGGAATGATGTGCGGCGGGTTAGACCAATGCATGCCAATGACCCGACCAGGGTTCGAGACATTCGTCTGCAATTTACTGACCGGAATGCCCGATGAATCACTGGCCAGAATACAGTCCGCCGACACAAGCCGGTCAAGGTGCTCCAACAGTGTGAGTTTGAGGTCGATGTCCTCAGGTATTGTTTCGATGACAAGATCGGCGCCCTCGACGCAAGTTGCTAGGTCACCGCTGACCGAGACCTCGCCACCGTTCCGCTTGTCAGGCCTGCCCAGCGCATCAAGCACACTGTTGGCGGTGGCGATAAGGGTCGGTGCATTCTCCAGAGCCTGCGCGCTGGTATCATGAGCGCGCACAGTCATGCCCCCGCGCAATAGCGTGGCGGCAATCCCTGGTCCCATGGACCCCAAACCTATAACGGCGACAGTTATCATATCGAAATCTGTATCCACATCCTGCTACGTCAAGCGGCAACGACTTTCTGGTACGCCGGACGGTTGGAAATAGCCCCGTGCCAACGGCGAAGATTATCTAACGCGGGCAATTCAACAGGGAAGCTCAGACACCGGTTGACGATGGGGCCAAGGGCGATTTCGGCCATGGTCATGGAACCACCGCCGAGCCATTCGCTTTCGGCCAAATGATCATCAAGCAACACCAGATGCGCCGCCAGAGCATCGCCCATTTTCGCCAGGTCGGGGCTGCGGTCTTCTTCCGGTTTTTTGGATTCCTTGAACACTTCAATATAATTTGTATTGAGTGAGGCCAGCAGCCAATCCATCCATGTTTCGGCTTTGGCGCGGGCAAGCGGATCAGATGGTAATAAGTCGCTCCCTGCTTTTGCGCACAGGTAACGAACGATGGTATTGGATTCCCAGATTGCCGTGTCGCCATCGATCAGCGTCGGCACCTTGCCGGTGGGGTTCAGGGATAGATACTCACCCCCGGTGTTATCAAACTGACGGCCATAGTCTTCGCGCTCATAGGGCAGGTCCAGTTCCTCCAGCGCCCAAAGCACTTTCTGGACATTCCCGGACGTTGCGCGTCCCAATAATCTGTCCATATCTTTATTCTCCCTTGGCCTCGCTGAAGCCTGCCTAGCCTGACAGTGGCTTGTAGGCGATGGCGTCCATTTCTATTTTTGTATTGATTGCCGCACGGGCTTCCACGGTTGTGCGCGCCAACATTCCATCGGGGAAATATTCGGCGAACGCCCGATTGTAGCGACCGAAATCCCTTGTATCTTCCAGATAAACGGTGATGCGAACGATGTCTTCAAGATCAGCATCGCCTGCCAGCAAAACACGGCGTATGGATTCTATGGTCCAGCGGCATTCTTCTTCGATGGTGCCGGAAAACATGTTGCCATCGGCGTCCTTTGGGACCTGACCGGAAACGAAAATAAAATCGCCTGCCCGAATACCGGGGTGAAACGGCAAATTGGGGTTTTTCTTTCCAATCGGAACAACGTCGTCGCGGCGTGTGGCTTTCTTGTCTGACATATGAACTTCAAACCCTCTCTTATAGTACGCTGGTCTCTATGACATCGACGCCATGCTGGCGATCAAGCAGATACACCAGGCCACGATCGTCTATGGTTACGTCATTGGATGATGGACGTTCGTAGCCCTTCGGAACGTCAGGTGTAAAATGCCCGACTTCTTTTGGCAGGAACGGGTCGGCGATGTCGATCAGGCGTAACCCTTGCGCAAACCAGGCGAACGGAATAACGGTGCTCGAGAAGCGTTCCGATGGCTGGTGGCATCCCGTCATGGGCGGTTGTGGAGCGCCGTCGGGATCAACGCCCTCGACCTGAAATGTCGAGATGGCCGTCGGGCTGGACTCGTTGGTTATATCGTAAATCCAGGTGAATGCCGGCGCTGAGTCCCATAGTTTCGCCACGTCTTCATCGGCGACAATCATCACATCACGCCCTTTCAGAAGGTTCGGCATGGGAAGGCACGTGTGAGTGGGGTGCGGAAATGACGGACTGGTATTAACCGCGGAGATCAGCGACGGTTTGGACATATCGCTGATGTCGAGAATGAAGAACCCATGATGCCAATAGCTGACATACAATCGATCACCGCGCCTCATGGGGTGATGACAGCGCGGGGGCACCCAGTCATGCCAAGGATAGTCTTCGCCACCGGCCTGCCATTGGCCGGGGATCCACCAGCGACCAACCTCTTGCGGGTTTGCCGGATCCTGTAAATCCAGAATCATCACAATATTGCCGATGTAGCCCTCGGCGGTGGGTGAGATATAGGCGTAACGGCCATCAAAATCATAGCGATGGACGCCACGGCCAGACGTCATCCATTTGCTGATCAGTTTGGGGTTTGCCGGGGTTTTCACATCGTAGATGGCGAGGCCGCCACCAAAATCGGGATCGCCCTGATCGCCCAGTTTTTCATGATTGACCACCATGATGTCGTTGGCAACACGGACCTTGTGGGAATGCCATCCCTCCGGCATATCGAGGCGGGCGATCTGGCGAGGGGTTTTCGGGTCTGACATATCCACAATTGTTGTGCCCGTCGGTTCACGCATGTGGCCAATGTATAACGTTGTGCCATCCATCCAGACCTGACCGCCACCGGGGCAGTCAATATGGGACAAAAGTTTTGTGTTCTTTGCTTGGGGCATTCAGTATTTCCACATGTGGCCTAATTTAGGGGGGAGTGCTGTCAGGTCAGCCGGACAATATCGCCGGACTCGGTCTTGCCGAATTTCCGGTAGAACGACAGGGTTTTCAGTGTCGGTTCGTCGCTGCCGACAAAAAGCACGGCAGGCTCGGTTTCTGAGCCATTGACATGTTCACACCAGTTCCCGCCCGGAACCGCCAGGGTATCATTAAGCCCCCAGTCAAATCGCTGCCCCTCGATGATGCTGTGACCGGTGCCTTCCATGGGCGTGCACACCAGGCTTGCGTTCTGTTTCAGGGGCAACGTGCGTTCCCCGGGGCGAAGAAGTTGAGCAAAAAACGTCATGGTCTTATAGACCGGACCGCCGTTTACCGGGTCAACATACTCGACCATGATGCCTTCATAAGGATCACCGTCCCATGACATGTAACGATCCAGCAATTCACGCATTATTTCCCAACGATAAACGAACATCGGCGATGCATTGCCAGTGCCACGGTGGTGGGATACGAACCGCGGCATGTAACCGCCATGGCTGTAGATGTCGTGGGAGTAGTTGTCGGTGAAACGCTGGGATTGTTCGGCGACGTGGACTTTTTCGCCACCGTGATCTTCGGCGTAATCATGCTCGAAATAGATCGAGTTGAGAATTTCCGCCAAAGGCAGATCCAGCACACTTAAATTGATGGCGGGCTCGTCACCCAGATTGCCGTGATTATGCCAGGTATCATGCGGTGTCAGGACCATATCGCCGCGCCCGAAGGTAATGTTCTCACCCTCGACACCGGTGAAATTCTGCTTGCCGGTCAAACCGAACCGGATGGCGTTGGGTGAATGCCGGTGGGCCGGCATGACGTCTTTGGAATCGTTTAGGCGATACGCCGTATACAGCGTGGTCGTCGTCGCACGCCTCGGGGCCAACCCGGGATTGACCATGACCAATGATCGCCGTTCCGACGCCTCTGTCGTGATGAGTTCGGCGGAGCGATGCAAAAGTGGTTTGATGGCCTCATCATACTTCCAGATAAACGGTACGGCCTTGTTGGGATCCATAACCTGTCGGTCTTCATCGTTTTTCACCGATGTATCGACAGCCCAATAGCCAGCCATGTTGCTGGCCTCAACATCAGCATGGAGTTCATCAAGAGCTGTCTGGCGATTATGACCTTGCTCGCCGCCCGAAGACGTCGTCATTGTCGAACCCTCCCTGTATGCGTGCGGCCTATCTGTCTAATCCGTTTTTTGCCGGGGATCATGGCCACGAACACTTGATTATTGGAACCTATTAAGATGGCCTTTGTACCTTTTGTCAATAGGTCTTCAGATTGGTACCGTCGTTGCGTTAGATAGGAAGATTTGAAAATTAAGTGCGTATTATCAATTAGTTGAATATTAATTTTTGATAAGTTCACTATCCTGATGTTGATGATATCCGACTAAATTTGCAGAACAGATTACTTGACTGTGTGGAACCAATATGGGACCATTAGTCTGACGCGCTGGCATTTCCGGGTAGTGAACGGTAAAAAGCGCACCGGAATATCTGGAAATGGACGACCATGGAACGCCAAGAACTTGCCCTGACAAAACTGCGGGAAATTATAGACGGTAACCTGATCGAGGTCGGCCAGCGCTTGCCGACCGAGCGGAAACTCGCCGAACAATTTGGCGTTGGTCGGCGCACGGTCCGACGGGCGCTTGATCATCTTGAACAGGAAGGACGGATCAGGCGCCGACAGGGGCAGGGAACATTTATCAGTGATTCGGAACCCGCTTCGCTGGAAATCGTGGCAGAGCCGGGGTTTGGTGAATTTCTTGAGCATGCCAGTCCGATCGAGTTCATGGAGGTTCGCCTGACTGTCGAGCCTATGCTGGCGCAATTCGCCGCATTACGGGCATCGAAGTGTGATATCGAAAAACTGAACGCGCTGGCCGAGGATACACGTACGGCGAACAGCGCCGATCAATACGAGCGCGCTGATGCTGAATTTCACCGCCGTGTTGCCGTTGCGGCGAAAAACGGCCTGTTTCTCTCATTCTTTGATGCGTTGGTTTCCATGCGCAGCGATATTTCCTGGCAACAACTGGGGGAAAACAATCGCTGTTACAAACAACAGGCGTCCTATGCTAGCCATCACCTGGAAATTGCCGATGCAATTGCGGAACGGGATGGCGGGCGTGCACGCGATTTGATGTTCAAGCACCTGAGCGACATTCAGGAACGGTTTCTTCAACGCACCTATACCTGAGCATGGAACTTTATAGGCTTAATGATACCGCGCGCCGGAACTTGATTTCCGCGCGCGTAGGACCCACATTCCCCGGAAGCGACTCCTCTTCCATTGTCGCGTCAGAAACGGGAAAACACCATGAGCGCAAAAGATAAACCAAGCCTGGTTGAAGTCCAGGACATCAGACCATCCCGGGAAGAGGCAGAGGACGCCGTCCGCACGTTGGTTCGCTGGGCTGGAGACGATCCGACCCGTGAGGGTTTATTGGACACGCCGGCCCGTGTCGTTCGTTCCTATGAGGAATTTTACTCAGGCTATGCAGCCGATCCCGAAGACTTGCTGAAACGCACGTTTGAGGAAACCGACGGTTATGACGAAATGGTGCTGTTGCGCGATATTCGTTTCGAATCCCATTGTGAGCATCACATGGCTCCGATTATTGGCAAAGCGCACATTGCCTATCTGCCCAGAACCCGGGTCGTCGGGATTTCTAAATTGGCCCGCCTGGTCGAACTGTATGCCAAACGGCTAACCATTCAGGAAAAAATGACGTCGCAGATCGCCAATACCCTCAACAATACCCTTCAGCCCGAAGGGGTCGCCGTCGTCATCGAAGCGGCGCACCAGTGCATGACCACCCGTGGCATTCACAAGCCGGGTGTGAGCATGGTTACGTCAAGGATGCTGGGTGCTTTCCGCGATAATCCATCAACCCGACGCGAATTCCTGTCGATGCTTGGCACCCCGGCTTCGGGTGAAGGCGTCCTCGTCTAGATATCTCGCTAAATACAGTGATTTCACCCAACCGCAGAGCCATTTCAGGTTCCTCTGACATTGTTCCCGTCGGCAATCAGGCAGATCATTTCAAACATCATCGCGGCTGACAGGTGAGAGGTCATTTTATTGGGATGATCCTTTGTCGGCATCAGGCAGACAACGTCACCGCCGATGATATCGAGGCCACGCATCCCGCGCAGTACATGCAATACGTCCCGCTGCCACAATCCTTCAACACTGACCTCAAGGTTGGAAACACCCGGCGCAACGGTTGCATCGAAACAATCGAGATCGAGGGTGATATAGAGCGGCATATCGCCAACACGCTGCCGCACAATATCCACGACGGCTTCGGGTCCAAGCTCATGGTAGCGGTCAATGTCGATGATATCATAGCCTAAATCGCTGCTTGTTTTGGTCCAGTCAAGCGTCCGTGGGTACCCGCGAATACCGATTTGAACGCTGCGCGATGCATCGACATAACAGTCACGCACCAGATAGGCCGCCCAGTGCGCCGCTGATTTGTAGGCGCCCAGAAAATGCGGCACCTGCTCGAAGGCGTCTGTATGGGCATCAAAGTGCAACAAGGCGACCTGACGCCCACCGGAAAGCCTTGAATTCTTGCCGCCCAATGCCTGCAGGATACCGCCGGTAATGGAGTGATCACCGCCGATGGATACCGGGCGAACGCCGGCGGCATCAATTTTTTTGTAAAAATCAGTGATCCGCTCGATACATTTTTCATTGTCATTGGCTTCCGGGAACGGGACATCGCCTAAGTCGGCAATCCGGCACGCCTTCCAGGGATCAAGCTGAAACGGGACATGGACCCGCCGCGCCAGAGCCGATATGTCACGCACGGCGCGGGGCCCCAGGTGTTGATCCCGCTCCGTCGTTCCGTTGCCGGTGCTGTGCGGCACACCCACGAGAGCAATGTCGCACTCGGCAGGGTCTTTTTCGATAGGGCAGCGAAACAGGCTCGGGATGCCCCACCAGTACAGAGAGGACATCATCAGTTCGTCATCGGGCGTCAGGTCATCAATCATGTTTGGTATTCCTCTCTACCAGAGTCCGGGCTTTACGTTTCTCCCATCAAGCGCCGCCGACGCTCAAGGAATTTCTCGTTCGACTCAGGCGTGCCATCATGGAAAGAGCCGAACCACTTGTCCAAGGGCAGTTCCAGGCCGCCGTAGTTGCACTCGAAATAGCGGTGGTGCATCTGGTGGTGAAAGGTGCCCAGACCCAACCTGTTCTTGTCCTTGACCACGAGTCCATCGAACCCCGTATGCGTGGTCGCCGCCGTCAGGCAGAAATACTGCAAATGGTAGATGACGTGGATCGGATGGGAGGCAACCAGCCAGTGGATCAGTACCGAGCCCAGATAAATAATGTGCTCAACCGGATGCATGGACATGCCGGACCAGGGACCCACGTTTATATTGCGGTGATGAAGGTGATGAACCGTTCGGTACAGGAAGGGATAATGAATCAGACGGTGAATGAAGTAGAAATAAAAAGACTCCCAGATCGGCACCAGCGCGAATAACACGACGAACCACACCGGATTATCGCTCCATTCAAGATAGGGCATGTAACCGTTCGCCAGCCCCCACATCATCAGGGCTTCATAGGCGGTCCACACCGTGACGCCGCTGATCAGTGTCCAGAACATATTGTCGTGGACCTGATTGTTGAAGGTGAAAGCCCGGTTGCTTCTGGCCAGGGCGCGCAGATCGAACCGACGGTCATCGTTCTGTTTTCTGAAGGTGTAAAAATACAGATGCAGCCCCCCCGCGACCATCACCATCAGACCCAGATTGCGCAGGTAAATTTCGGCGATCCAGTCGGGCGCGAACACCTTGCAGCGTTCGAGCGCGGGGTGCAGGTAGAACCACGATACGATGGCGATGGGCGCCAAAATCAGGCGCTCCGAAACC
>JAJFIE010000277.1 GCA_021775275.1 Rhodospirillales bacterium
ATGCCGAGTATGGGTATTCAGCCGTGTCATGGCCGTCGGTTTCTTCACAGCCATAAGCCTGATGATCGTTATCAGCGGACCCGCCCCGGCGATGGCGCAGGACATGCAGGCGCTGCTGGACCGGATTGACCGTCTTGAGCGTGATATTCGCACCCTGAATATTCAACTGGCGAGAGGCGCTACGCCTGCGACGCTGGAAAGCGGCGAGGGCGCCGTGACCACCGGCGGTCCACAAATGACCGGCGCCGCCGTTGCGCGGTTCGATGCGCGGATGACCTCGATTGAAGAGGACGTACGGGGGGCAACCGGGGCCATGGAGGAACTGGATTTCCGTATCCGTACCATTGAGGGGCAACTTGAAAAAATAGTGTCCGATCTTGATTTTCGGCTTTCGGAACTTGAACAGAACCGCTCACCCGCCATGGACCAGAATGTGGTTCAAGGACAGGGACAGATGCAGGAGCAAGTCGCCGGTCAGCAAATGATGGCGGTACCGTCGTCCGGCACTGTGACCCAGGATGTGAGGCAGGCGGATTCCGGTATTCTGGGTACGATCACCGAATCGGAATTGCAGAAAATTTCGTCGGCTTCACAGACGGCAACCGGGGTGACATCTGGCACGGGCGAGACACAGCCCACGGCCCAGGGTACGTTGCAAACACAGTCAACGACAGGTGTTACTGCGGCACAGGTTGAAGAATCTGCTGCACCGGAAGTAGCGCAGACAGCCGCGTTAACGCCGAAGGAGCAATACACCAATGCCTTCGGATTGTTGCGCCAGGCGAAATATGATGATGCCGCTGTGGCTCTTCAGGCGTTCATTGCGCAGAACCCCGATGATGTGTTGACGCCCAATGCACGGTATTGGCTGGGCGAGACCTACTATGTGCGATCAGAATTCGTTCGTGCGGCTGAAGTTTTCTTTGAGGGATATCGGCTCTCCCCAACAGCGGCAAAGGCGCCGGACACGCTGTTGAAACTCGGCATGGCGCTCGGTAATCTGGGAAAGAAGGCCGAGGCCTGCGCGGCATTTGGCAAGCTATCCGAAGAATTCCCCAACGCATCGGCTAACGTTCGCACAACGCTGGAGCGTGAGCGCCTCCGAAACGGGTGTTGAGCATTACAGATGGCGGTTGAATGGCAGGACAAGACCCGGGCGCCTGTTCACGGCCCTGTTCTATCCGGTGAGTTCGACCGAATGATGAACAACATCGGGTTTTTCGAGAATTCCCCATTGATTGCTGTTGGCGTGTCCGGCGGTGCAGACAGTCTGGCCCTGTTGGTGCTTGTCGATGAATGGGCCCGTATGCGGGGTGGCCGGGCTATCGGCCTGACGGTTGATCATGGTCTGCGTTCCGGTTCTGGAACCGAAGCGTTGTGGGTGGCCAACGAAGCGCAAAACCGGGGGATCGAACACCATATTCTGACCTGGCAGGACCGAAAGCCCGTAACGGGTATTCAGGAAAAGGCCCGCAACGCCCGCCGCCAATTATTGCTCGATTGGTGTCGGGATAACGGCGTATTGCATTTGTGTCTGGGGCATCATGTAAACGATCAGGTGGAGACACATCTGATGCGTATGGCGCGTGGTAGTGGATTTGTCGGACAAGCGGGCATGTCGCAGATCAGGGAATATGCCCACGCGCGGATCATCCGCCCTCTGTTGTCAGTTGAAAAAGATCGCCTTGAGGCGACGCTTTTGTCCATGGAACACGGCATCGGGCAGAGTTGGCTCGATGATCCATCCAATGACAGGGAACAATTCGAGAGAGTGCGGGTCCGCCGGGCGGTTTGTGAACTTGCGATGACCGGCGGTGGCCTTTCTGCATTGGCGGACTCCATCCGTGAACAGGGCGTCATCCGGCGTGAGCTTGAAGAACTGGGGGCGCAGGCTCTGGCTTCCAGTGCGGCGCTATATCCTGCCGGGTATGCGAGACTGGACGTCCGGGCGTTGAATAATCACGGGGATGTGGTGGCGGCGTACGCGCTGTCCCGGTTGATCAAGAGTATTGGCGGGCTGCGTTATCCGGTGGCGCGGGAAAAACTGGAACGCACTTGGCGGCTCCTTTTGCAACGGGGTGCAAAAGGGAGACTGACAGTCGGCGGATGCCTGTTTTCGCGAACCGGCAATGGTGTGCTGGTCACGCGTGAAGAGCGCAATCTGCCGCCACGACAACCGGTAACCGTTGATCAACACATGTATTGGGATAACCGTTTCATGGTCTCTCTCGGGATATACGATGAAGAAGAGATCAAAACCGGGGGCGGACCCGGTTTTGAAATCGGGGGATTGAGACGTCGGGGATGGGACCGGTTGGTTCGCACCATGCCCGAATTGCGGCGGCATTCCGTGCCGTTGTCAGCGCGTTATGCCTTGCCGGCGCTGTTTCACGATGGCGAGATCATTGCCGTATCGCACTTGACGAACAGGCTCAAGGGAATCCATCCTCATGGCTGTGGGTTTGAAAAAGCCGCTTTTTCACCACCGGAACCCGTATTCGGGGGCATGTTTTCTGTTGCTTTAGCCGACTTTTGTACTATCTCTGATACACAGAACGCCACGGTGGTAACCGACGAGAGGAACGACGCTTGAATTTCAGTAAAAATATTGCGCTATGGGTCATCATTGCCTTGTTGGTATTTGCCCTGTTTAATTTGTTTCAGGGTACGGCGCCGCGCACGCAACAGTTAAGTCTGGCGTATTCCGATTTCCTCGCATCCGTGGATAGCGGCGATGTTCGTGACGTCTCCATTCAGGGGCAAAACATCTCGGGTCATTTCCGTGATGGCCGGACGTTCGGTTCCTACGCACCGGATGATCCGGAACTCATAAGCCGCCTGTCAAATCAGGGCGTGCGCGTCAGCGCCGTGCCATCCGATGAAAATTCACCGACGCTGTGGGGTATCCTGATTTCATGGTTCCCCATGCTGCTGCTCATCGGAGTATGGGTTTTCTTCATGCGTCAGATGCAGGGCGGTGGTGGCAAGGCCATGGGTTTTGGTAAATCCAAGGCAAAGCTGCTGACGGAGAAATCCGGCCGTGTCACCTTTGATGATGTGGCGGGCATTGATGAAGCCAAGCAGGAACTGGAGGAAGTCGTCGAGTTCCTGAAAGATCCGCAAAAGTTCCAGCGCCTGGGCGGCAAGATTCCAAAAGGCTGCCTGCTGATCGGTCCGCCGGGTACCGGTAAGACCCTGCTGGCGCGCGCCATCGCAGGCGAAGCGAATGTGCCGTTCTTTACCATTTCCGGCTCGGACTTCGTCGAAATGTTTGTCGGCGTCGGCGCCAGCCGTGTCCGGGACATGTTCGAGCAGGGCAAGAAAAACGCACCCTGTATTATCTTCATTGATGAAATTGACGCTGTCGGCCGACACCGGGGCGCCGGCCTTGGCGGCGGCAACGACGAGCGTGAGCAGACCCTCAACCAGTTGCTGGTGGAGATGGACGGGTTTGAATCCAACGAAGGCGTGATCCTGATCGCCGCGACCAACCGGCCCGATGTTCTCGACCCGGCATTGTTGCGTCCGGGACGTTTTGACCGTCAGGTCGTCGTGCCGAACCCGGATATTCTGGGCCGCGACCAGATTCTTAAGGTTCACATGCGCAAGGTGCCTCTGGGGCCGGATGTGGACGCCAAGGTTATTGCCCGGGGAACACCCGGTTTTTCCGGCGCCGATCTCGCCAATCTGGTGAATGAAGCTGCCTTGCTGGCGGCACGACGCAATAAACGCGTGGTGACCATGTCGGAGTTTGAGGACGCCAAGGACAAGGTCATGATGGGCGCGGAGCGCCGCTCCATGGTGATGAGCGAGGACGAAAAGAAACTGACGGCCTATCATGAGGCCGGCCATGCTCTTGTCGCCCTGCATGTGCCCAAACACGATCCTTTGCACAAGGTGACGATTATTCCGCGTGGTCGTGCGCTTGGTCTCACCATGTCGCTGCCCGAACGCGACAAGCTGAGCCAGAGCAAATTGGAGCTGGAATCCATGCTGGCCATGGCCTTCGGCGGTCGTGTCGCCGAGGAACTGACGTTTGGCAAGGAAAACATCACCACAGGGGCCGGCAACGACAT
>JAJFIE010000278.1 GCA_021775275.1 Rhodospirillales bacterium
TGCCGGGCGTAAACTGCCCTGCCCCCGCCGTCAGCTTCTCGAAGGGCAGAATATCCTTGAGCGGCATGTACTCGCCAAATGGAACGAGATGCACCTTGTCATAGGTTGATATCACATCGCCTGCGGCATCAATGGTGAACAGGCTGTTCCAGAAACGCGCTCGCCCATTATTGTTTGTGGCG
Source organism: Rhodospirillales bacterium (assembly GCA_021775275.1). Taxonomy (GTDB): domain Bacteria; phylum Pseudomonadota; class Alphaproteobacteria; order Rhodospirillales; family Casp-alpha2; genus JAJFIE01. The sequence continues at coordinate 183 of JAJFIE010000278.1, forward strand.
GATTCGCTGCGCACGGAACCGGTGATTAATGCCCCGCCCACAGGCGCCGCCCGGGCCAGCAAATCCAACAACGCCGGGTTCTGCGATAGCACATACGGAACCGCCGTTTCCGCCCAGATAACATGCGTGGGTTTCTCTTCCGGAAGCGCCGCCGACCCGTTATCTTCCCCGCCATTACCATTGAGGCTCATATCCAACTGACGCAGCACATGCCCGCTTCTCAATTCCCTCTTCCATTTCTGGTCCTGGGGAATGTTTGGCTGCACCAGGCGCAGACGGACATCAGGAACAAAAGCTGTTTCCTCCCCGGACAATCGACCCGCGCCGCCGCCCCACAGGATCGCCAGGACACCAAGGCTGATAGCCAGCGGCCGCCATGGCGAATTGCGCTCCCGGTTTGAGCTTTCGCCCGTGATCGCGGGATAGCAGAAAACAAAAACGGTTATCAGGCTTAGCCCGTAGGTTCCGATAAATGCAGCGGGCTGGATCATGGCGTCGGAAAAAGCCCATGCGCTACCGATCAGGTTCCACGGGAACCCGGTGAAGACCCACGCGCGGAGCCATTCCGACAGAGTCCACAGTACAGCAAAGATCAGTACGCCGCCGACACCCGCGGAATTGTGACGGATAAAATGCCCGACAACATATCGATGGGCCCAACATGTCAGCCCGATAAACAGGCCAAGAAACCCCGCCAGACCGACGACAGCCGGGACAGCAAGCAATGCGTGACGCGCCGCATCCACCATGAATGCATTACCGATCCAGTACAGGCCGACCAGGAAAAATCCTAATCCGAAAGCCCAACCGGCGCCAAATGCCGCACGGGGCCTATGGGATGATGCAACGAGCCAGTAAAGCCCAATGAACGACGGAAACAAGAGCGGCACCGCATAAACCGGCGGCATGGAAAGAGCCGCCAGACCGCCCAATACTGCGCCAAGGGCAAGGCGCATTTTACCACCGCGGGTCGCACACCAGTTGTGCAGGCGATGCATCCGAGTAGCGTTCCCCTGAACCGCTGGATCCGTCCCGTCCGATGACGGCTCGTTTGAGACCTCCATTGGCGGTTTATTCCTCGCCCGGTGCGGGCGTCTGAACACGCCGAACCCGGACTCGTTTGATCCGGCGCGGGTCAGCATCCATGACCTGAAATTCCAGACCGTCGGGGTGCCTTACCAATTCGCCACGAATGGGGACATGCCCGGCAAGCGAGAACACCAACCCGCCGAGCGTGTCAATATCCTCGCGCTCATCATCATCCAGCAGAGTTCCGAAAGTTTCTTCCAAAAGATCCACTGATACGCGTGCATCCGCATCGAAGGCGCCGTCCGCTCGTTCCGTAAAGTCCGGCTCTGACGCGCGGTCGTGTTCGTCCTCGATTTCGCCAACGATCTCTTCGACGAGGTCCTCAATGGTAACCAGACCATCCACCCCGCCATACTCATCGACCACGATCGCCATGTGTGATCGCTTGACCCGCATTTCAAGCAACAGCTCGAGCACCTGCATAGATGGCGAGACAAACAGGATTGTCCGCTGGACATTGGCGAGCGTGAAGTCCTCGACCCGCCCGCGCCATGCAACCAGATCCTTGATGTGCGCCATGCCGATTACATCATCAAGGCTGTCGCGATAAACCGGCAACCTGGAATGGCCTTTTCCGGTCATGGTTTCGATCACGGTCTCAAATGGCGTTCCTTCCTCTACGGCGACGATGTCCGCGCGCGGCACCATTACGTCGTAGATTGTACGAAGGCGCAACTCCAATACATTTGCGAGCAGTGCGCGTTCACTTGCGCCAATAGGCGTTTCCCCATCCTCGCGTTCGTCGATCAGTTCATCCAGTGACTCGCGGAGTGTGCTCTCGCCATTCTTCGACTTGAACAAGGATCGCATCCAGGCTCCAACACCGCCGCGCCGCACGCCATTTGATGCGCCGTTTTGAGCTTTCTGCCAAGTCTTGCCAACGCCATCGGGCCTGCCAGAATCCGTCGTATCATCGTTCATGGTTGCGTCTCCGCAGGATGATCCGCATCGCCGCTATAAGGGTCAGCAACCCCCAGTGTCGCCAGAATTTGTGTTTCCCGGGACTCCATTTCCGCCGCCTCATCATCCGTCATATGATCGAAGCCCAATAGATGAAGCATACCATGAACGACCAAATGACGCAGATGGTGCTCTATGCTGATCCCCGACTCAGCTGCCTCGCGGACCATTGTTTCACGCGCCACGATGATGTCGCCCAACATAATGGGGGAATTCTCCATTGTGGGCTCCATCGCGGACAATTCATGGTCACTGAAATCCGTCGCCGCAAACGACAGAACATTGGTGGCGCCACCCCGGTTGCGGTATTGCCGGTTCAACCCGGCAACGAAGTCATCATCGGCAAGAACCAGCGCGGCTTCCGCCACGCCGGGTCTGCCCCCGGCGGAAAACGCCACACAAGCAGACACGCGACAAACCTCGACCACGTCGTGAACCGCCGCCTCCCAACAAGAATCCCGAACGATAATGTCGATATCCAGTGACCCCATCGCGCGGGATATTTCCGGAGACGTGTCTGAAGGCATTTTTGGTCGTGTATCTGGATCAGGCGTTGTCATTGCCCTTCCCTGTGGCATTACCCACTTTTTCGTACGGCGCCGCTGCGCGGCGATCACTTTCAACGGCGTCATAGGCTTTTACAATCCGCGATACCAACGGATGGCGAACAACGTCAGTAGAGGTAAACTCGACGAAGGCGACCCCATCAACCCCACCCAGCGTTTCCATAGCATCCCGAAGGCCTGAACGAATCCCTCGTGGCAGGTCAACCTGGCTTAAATCACCGGTGATGACCATGCGGGCATTCTCGCCGAGGCGGGTCAGAAACATTTTCATCTGAACGGCTGTGGTATTCTGCGCTTCATCGAGAATAACAAAGGCATTGGACAGCGTCCGGCCCCGCATGAACGCCAGCGGCGCAACTTCAATCTCGCCGTTCTCCAGGCGTTTCTCGACCTGTGGTGCGGGCAACATGTCATAGAGCGCATCATAAAGCGGGCGCAGATAGGGATCGACCTTCTCCCGCATGTCGCCCGGTAAAAACCCGAGCTGCTCACCGGCCTCTACTGCCGGGCGGGACAGGATGATGCGGTCTACCGCACCGCTGACCAGAAGCTCAACCGCCTTGGCTACGGCCAGGTAGGTTTTCCCCGTTCCTGCGGGCCCCTGGGAAAACACCAGATCATGGGCGTCAACCGCACGAAGATAGGCCGCCTGAGTGCTGGATCGTGGCGTGATCGACCGGTTCTGCGTATGCACTGTTATGTCGTTCTTTTCCGCCTTCACTGATACATCCCCGGACATACGAACGGCGGCGTCCACCTCGTCCTGAGAGACACCAAGGCCCCGTTCCAACCGGTTATAAAGCGCCTCAAGAACGTCACCTGCATCGTTCACGCCACCGGCGTCACCAACAATCGTCAGCTCATTGCCACGCGGATGAATAGATACATCCAGCAGTTGTTCCAATCGGGCGAGATTACTGTGGTGGGAGCCGAACAACTCCTGAGCCATGGCATTGTCTTCAAATTGAATCTCGACAGAGACACTGTCTGCCCCGGGCGGTTGCTGTCTTTTGCTCGCTACGCTCTTCATGGTCGTCCTTATGCTGAAATGCGGTCCGGGGCCATTGTCGTCCCGGATAATCTGCTGCCATCATCCAGCATGCCCGAGAGACTGTTGACGCTCGCCTGCTCAATTCGGAGCGACATGATGGCGCCCAGGTTTTCAATGGGTGCTGACACGTGAACAGCCTGCATATAGGGGCTTCTGCCAACCAGCTGCCCATCGTTCCGCCCCGGTCGCTCGAGCAAAACCGGCATGGCCCGCCCGACACAGGTTTCATTAAAAGCGACCTGTTGTTCTTCCAGCAATTCCTGTAGCGCGGCAAGGCGCTCAGATTTCACCTGTTCGTCGACCTGCCCTGGCATGGCCGCCGCCGGGGTCCCCGGTCGCGGGCTGTATTTGAACGAGAAGGCCTGGATAAACCCGATCTCGCGGATCAAACCCATGGTCTCTTCAAAATCTTTGTCGCTTTCACCGGGAAAGCCAACAATGAAATCCGACGACAGGCCTATATCGGGACGGGCCTCACGCAGGCGGGCTACCAGTTCACGGTATTGGCCCGCATTGTGCCGTCTGTTCATTGCAGAAAGCACTCGATCAGACCCGGATTGTACCGGCAGGTGCAGGAAAGGCATCAGTTCCAACACATCACGATGCGCAGCGATCAGTTCATCATCCACTTCCGCAGGATAGGATGTTGTGTAACGGATGCGTTCAATGCCTTCGATTTCGGCGACATCCCGGATCAGGCGGCCCAGACCCCACTCACTGTCACCAGATGCCTTTCCATGATACGCGTTGACATTCTGGCCCAGCAACGTGATCTCGCGGGCCCCCGCACCAGCGAGTGACGTCGCCTCTGAAAGGACTTCCGCCACCGGTCGGGAGAACTCGGCGCCCCGGGTATAGGGCACCACACAAAATGTGCAGAACTTGTCACAGCCTTC
>JAJFIE010000279.1 GCA_021775275.1 Rhodospirillales bacterium
ATGCGGCGAAGTTCCAGGGCGTCCGAGCCAGATTGTTCCAGCCCGAACATGCCAGCAATTCCGGAACCCATTGCGGCAACCCAGAAACCGCCATTCCGTTCTGCATAATACGCCGAAATTCTGTCGATCTCTTCCGCCAGCGAAGAAACTACATAGGCCTCAAAAACATCTTCAAGGGCGGCAGGGGCAAGCAGACGATTGACGGTGATAAACAGCTCTCGCACCTGGGTCGCATCAGACTCAACGAATGGCCGCACGGTGACCCGGTTGTTCATTGAACTTATGCGTCATCGCCCAAAAACAGCTCCAGCCCGGCGCGTGCGCATGCCATGTCCTGTTCCGCTGTACCGGACGAACAACCGATCCCGCCCACGATATCGCCACCCACCATCACAGGATAGCCACCGCCGACGGTGCTGAAACGTCCACCAGCCGAAGTATGGATGCCGAACATCAGAGAACCCGGCACGCACATCTCGTTATATTCATGGGTCGGCCGCCTCGAAATGGCGCCGGTGTAAGCCTTGTCTGCGGCCAGACTGACGCTCAGCACTTTGGCGCCGTCCATGCGTTGAAAGGCAATCATGTTCCCGGACTCATCGGTAACGGCGATACACATGGGGACGCCGATTTCCTCGGCATGCTGGGCGGCGCCTTCCAAAAGAATCTGCGCATCGGCAAGTGACAGGCGGGTGATTGAAAGCATGGCGGTTCCACCGGGTTGGCTGCGGTTAAGAAAGAAGATACGCATTTGCGGGTGGTGAAGATAGGCCAAGTTTGCTATCCGATACAAACCGCCGCTCACAAACAACCAATTAGTCTGCGTAAGGAACATAAATGCAGGATGGCTCTAATCTTTCCGATCATATTCTGTCTGACCACATCCAGGCCGAATGTGCGCGACTGGATGCTGACAGCGACTTTGCCGGTGTCATCACAGATATCGCCGAATCCTGTGCTGCCATCTCCAAACTGGTACGCCACGGCCGCCTTGCCGGCAACATGGCGGCGGAGCACGACACCAACGTGCAGGACGAAACCCAGAAGGAACTGGATATTGTCTCCAATAATCTTCTGATCGAACACGCCGACAAGGGCGGGCATCTGATCGCTGTGGCATCCGAAGAGATGGCTGATTCCTTGATCTTTTCGCAAGACAACACCCGTGGAAAGTATTTGCTGGTATTTGATCCGCTTGATGGATCCCTGAACATCGGGATCAATGCACCCGTTGGCACAATCTTTTCCGTGCTGCGTGCGCCCGAAGGCGCAACCGGCGCAAATGAAGATTTCCTGCAACCGGGAAGCAGTCAGCTTTGCGCCGGGTATGTGCTGTACGGTATTTCCACTGAAATGGTGATTACCTTCGGAGCTGGCGTGGCCATCTTCACGCTTGATCCCGATGACGGCATTTTCAAAATGACTGACAGCCACCTGACCATTGCGGAAGACACCTCGGAATATGCCATCAATGCTTCGAACCAGCGATTTTGGGAAGCGCCCGTGCAGCGATACATCAGTGAATGTCTGGCAGGCAAGGATGGGCCCAGAGGCAGGGACTTCAACATGCGCTGGGTCGGGGCCATGGTTGCCGACGTGCACCGGGTTTTGAGTCGCAGCGGTGTCTTCACTTATCCTGTTGACGAAAAAATTCGCGCGAGAGGCGGTCGGTTACGGCTCATGTACGAAGCCAACCCCATGGCCATGATTGTCGAGCAGGCGGGTGGATTAGCTTCCACCGGACACGGGCGTATCATGGAAATAGCACCCCACAACCTGCACCAGCGTGCGCCGGTTATACTGGGGTCAAAAAATGAAGTGCAACGGTTGATCGATTATTACTCTGAGCTTGATTCCAATCTTGATTCCAATCTTGATTCTGGGGCTTGATTTTATAGGGCAGGGCGTATACCAACATGCGCGCTACAGGCGGCCCCATCGTCTAGTGGCCTAGGACGCTGGCCTTTCACGCCGGAAACACGGGTTCGAACCCCGTTGGGGTCACCAACTATGGCAAACAAAATACCCGCCAAGGCAAACGCCAAGGCGGATTTTTCATTTATGCTCCGGGCCAGGTATCGCTCAGACGGTACCCGCCGGGCCACGGGTCGGTCGGGTCCAGCGTGTGCTGGTGGGTGCCCGTGATCCAGGCCTGCCCAGCGATGGCGGGAATTATGGCGGGATTGCCACCCAAATCCACGATCTCATCAATCATACAGTCGAACCGGGAATCGACGATAGAGCGTCCCTGGAAAGCCTCGCCAATGCCAAGCTCCCCCCGGGCATGCAGCACGGCCATTCTGGCCGAACAGCCGGTTCCGGTCGGCGAACGGTCGATCTTGCCGGGTTGCACAACAACCGCATTGCGACCGGTCTTGATTCCTTCCACCATGGTGACAGGGGCGGCGATCTGACAGAACGACAGATGCGCCCACTCAGGATTGGTGGGGTGGCGGAAGCCCAACTGCTCATTGGCGGCATCGGTGATGCGCATACCTGTCTGGGCCAAATCCAGCGCCTCATCGGGACTCAGTTTAAACCCGAGGACGTTTGAATCCACGATGGCGAAACTGTCACCGCCGTAGGCCGTATCGACGGTCAATGTGCCCAACCCCTCGACTTCAATGGTGGCACCCAGCTTATCGACAAAGGAAGGCACATTTCTGACCCGGACTTTTTCGACTTTGCCATCGCGACAACTGGCTTCTACTTCTACCAGCCCGCCGGGCGCTTCAAGCACCAGGTGGGTCACAGGTTCCACCATGGGAAGGATGCCGGTTTCCAGCAACACGGTGGAGACGCACATGGAGTTGGAGCCTGACATGGGCGGGGTATGAATGGGCTCCATGATGATCCAACCCATTTGCGCTGCCGGGTTCTTAGGGGGCACCAGCAGGTTTACATGGCGGAACACGCCGCCACGGGGTTCGTTCAGCATGAAATTACGGAGCGTCTCGTCCTCGGCAATGAACCGTGATTGTTCCCAGATGGTGTCGCCCGGGGGCGGCGCGACACCACCGACAATAACATCACCGACTTCGCCTTCGGCGTGGCAGCTGACCGTATGAATAACACTAGAGGCACGCATGAACTGTCAGTCCTTATGAATAGGTGGCCTTATGAATAAGTGGCGATGGGCGAACCGAGAGACCCTAAGTCAGGCACGATCCCCAACCCCGGCGTATCATCCGCCTTCATTTGGCCGTTCTCGCGTTTCGGCGACCCTGTAGCCGTTTGTACCGTCACATAGCTGTTGAAGTCGGTGGCAGCAAAACGAAACCGCTCCGGTGTGGAATGGGCCAGATGGGCAATAGCGGCGGTAATGATATCGCCACCCCAGCTATCTTCGATGTTCATGGCAATGCCCAAGGACACACAAAGATCGCGAATTTGACGGGCCTTCGTGATCCCGCCGACCTTGGAAATTTTCAGATTAATGACATCCATCGCGCCGTCGCCGTGCGCCCGCAACAGGGCCTGAAGGCCGTCAATATTTTCGTCCAGAATGAAGGGCCGCGCCGTGCGACGGCGGATGGTCAGGCATTCCTCATAACTTTTGCAGGGTTGCTCTATGTAGACATCCAGCTTCGCGACGCCATCAACGACCCGCGCCGCTTCGTGCATCAGCCACCCGGTATTGGCGTCGGCGATCAGGACTTCGCCTCGATCCAGAATTTCCCGTGTCGCCCAAATACGGGCGATATCATCATCGGGATCGCCGCCGACTTTTAGCTGGAACTTGGTGTAGCCTTCGTCCCGGTATCCGGCGATTTTCTTCGCCATCTTATCCGGCGCTTCCTGGCTGATGGCGCGGTAAAGCGCGACCGTGTCGCCATGACGTCCGCCAAGCAGGTCGCAAACCGGCAGGCCGGTCTTTTTGCCCAACAGGTCCCAACACGCCATATCGATGCCGGACTTGACGTACGGGTGACCCAGCAGGGCGGTGTCCATGATCAGATTGATCTTGCCGATCTCCGTCGGATCAGCGCCGATCAGATGCGGCGCCAGTTCGGCAACGCCGGTCCGAACGCCGGGACCATAGGCGGGCAAATAGAATGGTCCCAAGGGACAGACCTCGCCATAACCCGATACGCCGTCATCCGTTTCAATTTCAACGACGGTGCAATCAAAGACCTCCACATACTTGCCGTCAGCCCAGGAATAGCGACCTTCTTTGAGGGGAAGATCGATTTGATAGACATTGATTGTCTTGATCTGCATGGGAAATCCTTGTGGCCGGAATTTTTTATCTAACGTTGCTGAGGAACTGTCGGGTGTGTTCGCTTTGCGAGTCCTGAAGAACCTGACTCGGTGGACCAATCTCTTCGATCACGCCGTCTCGGAAAAACGCGACACGGTCTGATACGTCGCGGGCAAACCCGATTTCATGGGTTACCAGTATCATGGTCATTCCCTCGTCACTCAACAGACGCAAGGTATCAAGAACCTCGCCAACAAGCTCGGGATCAAGCGCCGAGGTGACTTCATCGAAGAGCATGTAATCCGGTTCCATCGCCAATGCACGGGCGATGGCGAGGCGTTGTTGTTGCCCACCGGACATTTTGTTGGGATAGACATCAAGCTTGTCACCCAAACCGACGTGTTCGAGTTGCTTGCGGGCTATTTCGTCAGCTTGCTGTTCGGATTTTCCCGCGACTATTTTTGGGGCAAGCGCCACGTTTTCGAGCGTCGTCAGATGCGGGAAGGAGTTCCATTGCTGAAACACCATACCGATATTCTGGCGCAACTTGTTGACGTCTGTTTCCTTTGCGTGGACATCCGTCCCGTCGACAATAATCTGGCCACCCTGGATAGGCTCAAGCGCATTGATACAATAGAGCAACGTCGATTTGCCTGAGCCACTGGACCCAATGATGCTGATCACTTCACCTTTTTCAACAGTCAGATCGACTCCCTTCAGGACATGCAGGTCCCCAAAGGATTTATGGACGTTCTTGATTTCAATCATCTTGCCACCTGCGTTCCAGTCTTTCCGTTATCCGGGCGATCGGAAATGAAAGTGCGAAATAGAAGGCGCCAACAATCGCAAGAATGAGAAACGGTTGCTGGGTTCGGGTTATCAGAATTTGTGAGGCGCGAAGCAGTTCCACATAACCGAGGACGGATACCAGAGCTGAATCCTTTAAGACCCCCAATGC